>NZ_CAXSWZ010000012.1:0-96294 GCF_964241245.1 Allofournierella massiliensis | reverse complement strand
CCCACACTATTATACCGCTTTCTTTTCCTCAATACGAGAAAAAGGCCACCTTTCGGTGACCTTTTTCGACAGGCTGACAGACCGCACATTGTTTTGTGCGGTCTGTTTTGTTTCTGATTGGAATGCTTCAAATCGCAGCCCGGCAGAATGGTTCACCGGCTCCCCTGCTCCAGCTGTGCCTTGCGGCGCTCATATTCCTGCTCCATGAAATACCACTGCTGCTCGTCGGCATGAATGCAGTCGTTGTATTCCCGGGAATCGTATTCCCCGAACACAGCGGCCGGAACCCGCTGGCGCAGGCATTCCACCGCGGCCTGCAGCTCTTTTGGCAGGCGGAAAGCGGTGGAGTGGCACTGCTGGCGATTGTCCAGAATCCAGAGCTCCAGAATACGGGTGGTACTGACCCGGTTTCCGCTGCGTCTGGTTCTGATTTGATCCTGCCAGAAAGCACCCCGGATGTGAGAAATCATAACCGCCTCGTCGCCCAGAACCCACTCACTGCCCACTGCCAGTTTCCCGAACCACTGCCCATTCCGGCAAAGATCCTCATCCACCATGGCAAACAGCTCCTTCACCGGCGGCGCTTCCTCCGGATAGGGCAGCTGATCCCGGATGGACTGGGCCAGCCGGCTTTTCTCCGGGCAGAAAGCATCCCGCAAACCGGTGTAGGCCAGATACCCGGCGACCAGCACTCCTCCCACCGCCAGCAGACCGGCAGCTGCCAGCTTGATGTACTCCATAGAATCCCAGCCGGTTTTGTCCGCATTCCAGGAAAGGGTCAGATAGGCCGCACCGGCCGCAGCCATCAGCAGGGCGACGGCCGCCCACACCAGCTGGATCAGCTGGCCCCGGGCGCGCTGCATGCAATACCCCTCCGCCGGGCCGCCCGGCTGCTGCTTTTTGTTCCACCACATCAGCAGCAAAATCAGCGGGATGGAAAAAACGCGAAACAGAACCACCAGCAGGATATAGACCACCAGATTCCAGGGCCATTTCAGGTAAAACTGCTTTTTCTCCTTCTTCTCCGGCTGCATACACTTTCCTCCGATTCGTTCCGGTGGTTTTCTCCGGTCTTTTTCTTCATTATAACACTGCCGCCGTTTTTCCGCAGCATGGACTCCTTTTCCGGGTCTTGCCCTGCCTTCCGGGCGCATAGGCTGTAACAGGCGAGACACGCCGATTTTTCGCATATACGCAAAAAAGGAGGCTTTTTGTATGCTCGAGGTATTTTTGCAGTTTCTGGCCAGTCAGGTGCTGTATCTGGCGCTTCATCTGGAAAGCGGCAGCTTTCCCCGCCCGCTGACACCTAGGCAAGAGGTGGAGGCCTTCGCGGCCCTTCGCCGGGGCGATGCCGACGCACGGGACACCATCATCCGCCACAACCTGCGCCTTGTGGCCCACATCGTAAAAAAATACTGCGCCCTGCCCGGCGATGCGGAGGATCTGATCAGCATCGGCACCATCGGGCTGATCAAGGCGGTGAGCAGCTTCGACAGCACCAAGCAGGTGCGCTTTTCCACCTATGCGTCCCGCTGCATTGAAAATGAGATACGGATGCATCTTCGGCGGGAACGGAAGGCTCCCCTTACCCTTTCCATGCAGGAGCCGATTCAGACCAGCAAGGACGGCAGCCATCTGACCGTGCTGGATGTGGTACCGGATGATTTTCTTCTGGACGAGGACTGCGAGTGTCGGGAGGAATCCAGCCGACTGCGCACGCTGGTGCAGCAGCTCACCGGCCGGGAACGGCAGGTGATTCTGCTCCGCTACGGCCTGAGCGGCCAACCCCCGCTGACCCAGCAGCAGGTGGCTCAGCTGCTGGGAATCAGCAGAAGCTATGTTTCCCGAATTGAAAAGGCGGCGGTACAGGAGCTGCGGGCGCAGCTGGATCCGGCGCGATGATCCAAATACACCAATAAAAATGCGCCCCGAGCGAACTCGGGGCGCACAAAGCAGATGCAAAATATTGTTTACAGCAGGCTGCGGTACAGAGCAGCGATCTCCTCCACGCTGGTGTCGCGGGGGTTGCCGGGGCGGCAGGCATCGGCGTAAGCGGACTCAGACAGGAACTGCACGTCCTCTTCCTTCACGATCTCCTTCAGGTCGGCGGGGATGCCCACGTCGGTGCTCAGCTTCTTCACAGCGTCCACAGCGGCCTTGATGTACTCGTCGCGGGTCATGGTCTCGGTGCCTTCCACGCCCATGGCCTTGGCGATATCGCGGTACTTCTCTCCGGTAGCGGGAGCGTTGTACTCCATCACAGTGGGCAGCAGGATGGCGTTGGCAACACCGTGGGGGGTGTCGTAAACAGCGCCCAGGCTGTGAGCCATGCTGTGCACGATGCCCAGGCCCACGTTGGAGAAGCCCTGACCGGCGATGTACTGAGCCAGTGCCATGCCCTCACGGCCTTCCGGAGTGTTGGCCACAGCGCCACGCAGGTGCTTGGAGATCAGCTCGATGGCCTTCAGATGGAACATATCGGTCATTTCCCAGGCGCCCTTGGTGATGTAACCCTCAATGGCATGGGTCAGAGCGTCCATACCGGTGGCAGCGGTCAGGCCCTTGGGCATGCTGCTCATCATATCGGGATCAACCACGGCAACCTCGGGGATGTCGTTGGTGTCCACACAAACGAACTTGCGCTTCTTCTCCACGTCGGTGATGACGTAGTTGATGGTAACCTCGGCAGCGGTGCCGGCGGTGGTGGGAACAGCGATGGTGAACACAGCGTGCTTCTTGGTGGGAGCAACGCCCTCCAGGCTGCGCACGTCGGCGAACTCGGGGTTGTTGATGATGATGCCGATGGCCTTGGCGGTATCCATGGAGGAGCCGCCACCGATGGTCACGATGCAGTCCGCACCGGAAGCCTTGAAGGCCTCAACGCCATGCTGTACATTCTCGATGGTGGGGTTGGGCTTAATCTCGCTGTAAACTTCGTAAGCGAAGCCGGCAGCATCCAGCAGATCGGTAACCTTCTTGGTCACACCGAACTTGACCAGATCGGGGTCGGAGCAGACAAAAGCCTTTTCGTAGCCGCGGGCGGTCAGCTCGGGAACGATGTTTTCAATGGCACCCTTGCCATGATAGGAAATGGTGTTCAGAACAATGCGGTTAGCCATGGGTAAACCTCTCCTTTTTGTTATGAAAGTAAAACCGGGACGCTTCTTCCGCTGCAACCCTGCGGGAAGCGCTTCACTGTTATTATTATAACAACGTGGTTTTCCCTTTTACAAGTTACACATGAATCCCAGTGTCACATTTCATAATTTTATCAAAAAGGCCGGAAAGGCAGATTTCAGGCTTCCGGATGCAGATCCCGCAGCAGCAACTCCAGCCGCTGGGGCATCGCCTCAATGAGCAGCTCCACCATCTGTTCCGGGCTGCGTTTCATACCGCTCACCGCCCAGCTTGCGGTCATCTGGATGGATGCACGGCAGTACATTTCCAGAAGGAACGCCACATCTTCCGTAAGGGGCGCGCCGGTTTTGCGGGTGATGATTTCGCTGTAAAAACGGTAGATATACTCGTAGTCGTAAGCCATCAGCGAGTTGGCATCGTGGCTGCCGAAGGCGCAGGCAAAAAAGCTCTGCTCCGCCTTGATGAAACGGAACTTGTTCAGAAGGCCCTCCCGCAGGGTAAGGCTCACGCCCATCTCCTTGAAGGACTGCTCCACCAGTCGCTCGAAATACCAGTTTACCAGATCATATTTATCCAGAAAGCAGCGATAGAAGGTCTGGCGGCTCACACCGCAGCCCTCCACAATCTGTTTGACGGTGATTTTGTCCAGAGGTTCGCGGCCCACCAGTTCTTTCAGGGCATTGGCCAGCTTGTATTTGGTTTTGAGCGCGGATTCCATGGCGGGCGCCTCCTTTTGGCAAATCTTCTCCTCTTTACTTTATCACAAACCTGCTGCAAAGTCACGATATTTGCCGCCTGTGCAGCTTTTGCGAGTGCCGACGCACAGGATTGTTTGTGCCCTATAAAAAGAAAAAGTGCACCGGCTACCCGATGTGCAAAAAAAGGGCCCCCGCGAAAGCCTGCCCCGCAGGATTTTGTGGGAAAAAGGAGGGCAGGCGGAGCGGTGTGAGAAACGTTCCGGCCAGAGCCGGACGTTTTGAACAAAGCGCAGCCCTGACCGACGCGGCTCCCCCTGCCCGGCTCGAACCAACGACCATTCCGAGCCCGGAAATTGTCGCGCTGCACCGCGGGCTTTTGCCCGCAGCACATCGCTCTGTTTCCGGGCCCACCTCCGCTTCGCTGCATCGCCCACTGGGCTCAGATCAGCTCCGGCGCAGTGAACAGCCGCCCCGCGCCGTTTTGTCTGTGCGGCCGGTTTTGCTCTGCCTCACCCCGTCAGTTCTTGCGGCTGTGAACGCACAGGGTCGTTGGGTGTTTTACAAAAGAAAAAGCGCACCGGTTACCCGATGCGCTTTTTTCTGGCTCCCCCTGTTGGGCTCGAACCAACGACCCTGCGGTTAACAGCCGCATGCTCTACCGACTGAGCTAAGGAGGAATATCCGGTCGCCTTTCCGTTCGGCGACTTTAATAATATAACACAACTCAATAAAGAATGCAAGCCCTTTTTTCCTTTTTTGAAAAAAATTATGCGGGCCCTTTCTCAGGGCCCGCATAGAAAAACGGATCAGTGTTTCTGGTTCTTTTCCTTGATTTCCTGCTCGCGGGTAAGCAGCTGGTCGGTAACGATGTCCAGCTGTTCCAGCGCTTCGCTGCGGTTCTCCAGCGGGCTCTCCTCCAGATTCAGAGCGTCCTCGCCGCGGTATGCCAGCTTCAGCAGAATCGGGGTCAGAATGGTGCTGATAATAACCATGATGATCACGGGTCCGAACAGTGCGTCCGGCATCAGGCCCACTTCCGCGCCCTTGTTGGCAACGATCAGCGCAACCTCGCCGCGGCATACCATGCCCAGGCCGATCTGGTTGCATTCACGGGTGGAAAAGCCGCACAGCTTGGCACCCACACCGCAGCCCAGCCACTTGGACAGAACCGCAACCACCACCAGCAGAATGCTGAAGATCACGATCTGGGTGTTCATGGCAGGCAGCACCACGGTCATGCCGATGCTGGCGAAGAACACAGGAGCCAGGAACAGGTACTGCACCGGCTCAAACTTGGAAGCAATATAGCCAGCCTTCTTGGTGGCGCCGATCATCAGGCCGGCGGCGAAGGCACCGGTAATGTCGGCCACGCCGAAGAAGTGCTCGGCGATCCAGGCCATCATCAGGCAGACCACGAAGGCCGCAATGGGGAAACGCCGCAGATCCTTGCGGCCGGTATGCTCAATGTACCAGTCCAGCGCCTTCAGGCCAACCACATACACAAAGCAGCAGACCACCAGGAACAGCACGATCTTCAGCAGCACGATGGCAATGCTCTCACCGCCGCCGCCCAGGCTGGTCATAATGGTCAGGGCAATGATGCCCAGAATATCGTCGATGATGGCAGCGGCCAGAATGGTGTTGCCCACCCGGCTCTGCAGACGGCCCATCTCACGCAGGGCCTCCACCGTGATGCTCACGGAAGTGGCGGTCAGCACGGTGCCGATGAAGAAGTTCTGCAGCATGTTCTCGGTGGGAGCCAGCCAGGCAGCCAGACCCGCGCCGCCGAACAGCGGCACCAGAACGCCCAGTATCGCCACCAGAAAACCGGACTTACCGGCATTCTTCAGGTCGCGAATGTCGGTTTCCATACCGGCAGAGAACATGATCACGATCACGCCCAGCTCCGCCAGCTGCTTGATCATTTCACTGTCGCTGGGCAGCAGGCCAAACACAGCAGGACCCAGCAGCAAACCTGCCAGCAGAGCGCCTACCACCTGGGGCATCTGGAAGCGGCGGGTAATCAGGCCGCATACCTTGGTGCTTACCAGGATCAGAGCGATCTGCCACAAAAAATCATAAGACATTTCGTTGATTCCTCCCAATTTATACTCTCTCTTTGCTTTGGGGCACCAAGGCATTATACACAAATCAATCACAAATGGCAAGCGCCGTTTTTTTCACATTTTTACTTATACAGAGCAAAAAACTTTGTCAGTTTTTTAGCAATATTTCACAAACAAACAGAATATCCAGTTTCTTCATCGATCCATCATTAATTTTGTGAATTATGTTCATTTTCGCTTCTTTTCTTGCAGAAACATTTCAGTTCTTACAAAATTATATCAATTTTTCTTCAACCGTTTTTCTTCTGTTCGTACAAAATAAAACACAAAAAATCCCCATGCCGGGGCCGGCACAGGGATCTTTTATACATGTTTTTCCGTCTCAGCATTCCCCGAATGCCTTCTGAGCCGCCAGCAGCACGCCTGCACGGCTGGCCGCAAAGTTCAGGCCACCCTGCAGGTAAACAGTGTAGGGCGGGCGCATGGGGCCGTCGCAGCTGAGCTCGATGCTGCTGCCATTGGTGAAGGCGCCTGCCGCCATGATTACCTCGCTGGTATAGCCGGGCATGGCGTAGGGCTCCGGGGCAGCAAAGCTGTCCACCGGGCTGCCTGCCTGAATGCCCTGACAGAAGGCCACCATGGCCTCCGGATCACCGGTCTCGAAGCTGGTGATGATGTCGTTGCGGGGGTCGGTGTACTTGGGCAGAGGGTTCTTGCCCAGCAGATCCAGCAGGCAGCTGGCGTAGATGCTGGTCTTGATGGCCTCGGCGGTCACGCCGGGGGCATAGTACAGGCCCAGATACAGCTGGCGCAGGCTGTCCAGCGTGCAGCCCAGCTCCCGGCCGGTGCCGGGGGCAGTGAGCCGGTGGGCGCACTTTTCCACCAGATCCGCCCGGCCGGCCACATAGCCGCCGGTGGGGGCAATGCCGCCGCCGGGATTCTTGATCAGACTGCCCACAATCAGATCCGCGCCCACGCTGGTGGGTTCCGCAGTCTGGGTGAACTCGCCGTAGCAGTTATCCACCATGACCACCACGTTGGGGTTGGCCTCTTTGGCGGTGCGAATCACCTTTTCAATAGTGGCCAGATCAAAGGCGGCCCGGCTGGAATAGCCCCGGCTGCGCTGGATATGGCAGACGGTGGCGTTCTTTGCCTTCTCCGCAATCAGTGCATAGTCCGGCTGGCCGTTCTGCAGGGGGGCTTCGTCGTATTTCACGCCGTACTCCGCCAGCGTACCGCAACCCTTGCCCGCATCACCAATGCCGATCACGCCCTCCAGCGTGTCGTAAGGGCGGCCGGTGGCGGCCAGCAGGGTGTCGCCCGCACGCAGCAGGCCGAACAGCGCCACGGTGAGCGCATGGGTGCCGGACAGGAAATGGGGACGGCAGAGGGCATCCTCCGCGCCCATCACCTGTGCAAACACCTGATCCAGACGGTCACGGCCCGCATCGTCGTAGCCGTAGCCGGTGCTGCCCATCATGTGGGTGGCGGCCACCCGGTTATCGGTAAAGGCCTTGAGCATCTTCACCTGGTTGTAGTCCCGAATGGCGTCGATTTTCTCGAATTCCGGGCGGCACAGCTCCATGGCACGGGCGTCCAGCTCCTGAAAACGGGGGCTCACATCAAAAAATTGCTCGATCATGTATGATAATATCCTCTTTTCTCGTATTGATAACAGGCAGCTCTTTTTCAGGGGCCGAAGCTGCCCACTTCGCCTTCTCGTTCAAATCCCAGCGCCCGGTAAAAACCGGCACGCTCCGGTGTACACAGCAACTCCACCGTATTCCCCTGCCCGGCCAGCCGGTTCACCAGCGCACAGACAAGGAAGCGCCCCACGCCCCGGCCTCTGTGGCCTTGCAGCGTTTCCACGCCGGCCAGATAGGCGGTTTGGTTCCAGAGCGCGTAGGCGCCCGCGGTGGCAACCAGCTCCCCATCCGGGGCCTGCGCCGCCCAGATCAGGGCCCGGCCATGGTTCACCAGCGTGCAGGTCTCGCTGTAAAAGCAGTCCCGGGCATCCTCTGCCCCGCTGCCCAGGCTCTCGCCCCGGCAGAACAGGTCGGTCACCTGCCCCACACCGGGACACTCATTCAACCGGATTTTCTCCGGCGCAGGCTGCCGGGGCAGCGTGGCACCGGCAGGCAGGATCATGCGGACAAACCGCACTTTTGGCTGCCAGCCTTTCGGCACCGCAGCTGTGGTGCGCAGCTGCTGCACCCCGCAAAAGCCCAGAAAGCCCGCCAGCTCCTCCGCATCCGCCGGGCCAGCCAGCAGAGCGGACGCCCCCCGCACGCCCAGCGCAAAAGGGGCTTCCCCTTCTCCGCCGGTATAAAACCGCCAGCCGGAGCCGGGCAGCGAGCCGAATACCGCTTGCAGCGCTCCCAACTGGCAGGCCACGCCGGCCGACCGGGGATCGGCCAGCGCGGCTTCAAATCGCCGCCGGGTCTGTGCGGAATTCACCGCGCAGATCACAGGGCGTTCACCAGTTCCTTAAAGTGACGGCCGCGCACCTCAAAGTTGGGGTACAGATCAAAGCTGGCGGACGCAGGCGACAGGCTGACCACGTCGCCGGGTTTGGCGTTCTTTCGAGCCAGCTGTACCGCTTCGGCCATATCCTTTGCGTGCTCGATGATCAGGCCGCTTTCCGCAAAGCCGGGGCAGGCGCGCACCGCCGCCTCGATCTTGGGGCCGGTCTGGCCCATGAGCACCAGAACCTTCACATGAGCCAGAATTTCCGGGGCCAGCGGCTCGTAGGGAATCTTCTTGTCGTAACCGCCGGCAATGATGATGATCTTCTGGTCAAAGCTGCGCAGACCCGCAATGGTGCGGGTGGGGCTGGAGGCAATGGAATCGTTGTACCACTGCACGCCGTCCAGCAGGCGAACCGGCTCGATGCGGTGTTCCACGCCGGTGAAACTGGAACCCACACTGGCCATGGCCTCCACCGGCACCCGGCCCCACACGGCGGCACAGGCCGCCAGCAGGTTCTCAATGTTGTGCACGCCCCGCAGCTTGATCTCGTCCTTGTGCAGGATGGGGGTCACGGTACCGTTCTCCGCCATGCAGAGCATGCCGTCCTGCCGCAGGAAGGCGCCGTTATCGGTCTCTCGCAGACGGGTAAACCAGCACTGGGTTCCCTTGCAGTCCGCCTGCATGCCGCGGGTGATCTCGTTCTCGTAGCCCAGCACCGCCCGGCAGGTCTCATCCTGCCAGAGCAGGATGTTCCGCTTGGCGTCCACATACTCCTGCATATCCTTGTGGTGATCCAGATGGTTGGGGGTCACATTGGTAACCACCGCCACCTTGGGGCTGCGGCGCATGCTGATCAGCTGGAAGCTGGACAGCTCCACCACTGCTTCGTCCGCCGGGTCGATCTGATCCAGGATGGGCAGCAGGGCACGGCCGATATTGCCGCCCAGATGCACGGTGCGGCCCGCCGCCTCAAACATGGCGGCAATCAGGCTGGTGGTGGTGGTCTTGCCGTCCGAGCCGGTGACGGCGGTGATCTCGCAGGGGCAGTATTCGAAGAACAGCTCCATTTCGCTGGTCACCAGACTGCCTGCGGCTTTGGCCGCCTGCAGGGCCGGGGTGTAGTACTCAAAGCCCGGCGTGCGCATGATGATGTCCTGCCCGGCCAGACCGTTCAGATAATCCTCGCCCAGGCTCAGGGCCACGCCCAGCTGGTTCAGCGTATCGGCGTAATCGCCAAAATCCGCCAGCTGCTTTTTGTCGCACAGGGTCACCTTTGCCCCCATGGCGCAGAACTGCCCGATCAGCGTTTTGTGGCTTACGCCCGCGCCGATAAAGGCTACCTTTTTCCCTTTGATAAACGCGGCCAGCCGCTGCTTATCCTGCTGCATAACGCAAAACCCCTCTTCTTTCTGGAACATATCTTTTATTTTGACTGGTGTGATGCAAATGGTCTCTTGCTATTATAGTCACTTTTGGCCGCCCGCGCAACCAGAACCCCGGGATGAACCCCGCATTTTGGCTGTTTTGGGCCGGAAATATTTTCTTCTTTTTAAAATTTACAGTTTATTTTCTGATTTTGCACTTCTTTGCCGCCCTCCGGGTTTGTATTTTCCCCGTTTTTTTGATAAGCTAAATATGTATGTCCATGCACTTTTTGTACCATCACCGGCCCACTGTGCCGTTTACCGAAAGGACCTTTTCCCATGAGATTCCATCGTATTCTCTGCATCCTGCTCTGCCTTGTTCTGACTGCCGGATTTCTGACCGGCTGCGGCTCCAGCGGGGCCAGCTTCACCTGGCGTGTGGATCATGTTCCCGCCAACCTGGACCCGCAGATTGCGCAGGAAAGCCCTGAACGCATTGCCGTAACCAACCTTTACCGGGGCCTGACCCGCATTGATGAAAATGGCGACGCGGTTCTGGACTGCGCCGAAAGCTACACCGTAAGCAAGGACGGCCTGACCTACACCTTTACCCTGAAAGAGGATCTGGCCTATACCAAGCTGAAAAAACACGAAAAGGAATATCCCCTCACCGCTGCAGACTTTGTGTTCGGCATGGAGCGGGTTTTCCGGGAAGAAACCAACAGCCCCTATCGGGAGCTTTTTTCCAACCTGAAAGGCGCCGAAGGCGGCACGCTGGGTGTGAGTGCCCCGGACGAGCGCACGGTAGTCTACCAACTGAACGCCCCGGATCCGGCATTTCTGGAAAAGCTGGCCCAGCCGGGCGCCATGCCCTGCAACGAGGAGTTTTTTGAGCACAGTGCCGGTGCCTACGGTCTGAGCGCTGCCACCACACTGGCCAACGGTCATTTTTATCTGTACAACTGGAACGAAAACGGTCTGTTCCTGCGCCGCAGTGCCAGCGGCAGCCTGATCACCAGCCTGCGCATCGTGCTGGATACCACCGCGCAGTCCACCCTCACACCGGCCCCCGCCTCCGGCACCTCGGTCGCCCAGAGCAAACCGGCAGCCACCGGCGCGGCTGCCGTGGCCGCCGGAGATGTGACCGCCGCCATCGACGAAGCATCCTCCGCCGGCAGCCTTCCCAGCATCCCCTATACCGCCACCACCTGGGCACTGGTGTTCAACTGCGAGGACAAACAGCTGGCATCCCAAAATGTGCGGCTGGCCCTGGGCGCAAGTGCCATGGGAATCGAAACCCTTCCCGCCGGGTTCAGCACTGCCGACGGCCTGATTCCGCCCGCCATGGAGGTGAACGGTTCCGGCTACCGGGATACCGTGGGCGGTCAGATGCCCACCGTGAGCGATGTGAAGGAAAGCTGCCGCGCCGGGCTGAGCGAGGCCGGCCTGCAGCAGTTCAGCGGCATTCAGGTGCTGTATCCGGAAGGCGCTGATTACCAGGCTCTGATCGAACAGATCAGCCAGCAGTGGCAGAAAGAGCTGGGCGCGTTCTCGGCCTATTTCACCCTGAAGGCCATGCCGCTGGATGAGCTGGAAAGCACGGTGGCCGAAGGGGATTATCAGATTGCTCTGCTGCCCTTCTCTCCCTCCAGCGAGGATTGCGTAACCTTCCTGCAGCAGTTTGCCGACGGCGCCTTCACCGGCTGGGAATCCGCCGGATTCGACAGCCAGCTCCGTCAACTGGCCGGCCAGCTGGCACCGGATGCCGGGCAGATCGCTCAGGCGGAGCAGACACTGCTGGCCGGCGGTGCCATTGCCCCCCTGTGGTATCAGGATCAGGCGCTGGTCATGGCTCAGGGTGTGGAGCATGTGGTGTTCGATCCCTTCGGGCCGGTGCTGGATCTCACCTGGGCAACCTACACGGGTGGCTGATTTCATCCCCCGTTCATACGCACCCGGCAGGCCCGATTTTTCGGCCGCGCCGGGTGTTCTGTTTTCAAATCTGCCGCGGAAAATGCTCTGCGGCGAAGTTTCGTCCGTCTTTTTTCATTTTCCCCAGGCAAGGAGGAACCGCCATGCACTGCACCCACTGCAAACATTCCGCCGACGTAAACCGCCGTCTTGCCCGCATCAGCGGCCAGCTGAACGGCATTCGGGAAATGGTCAATGAAGGCCGCCCCTGCGGCGATCTGCTGACCCAGCTTTCCAGCGTGAACAGTGCCATCACTCAGGTGGCCAAGCTGATTCTCACCGAGCATCTGGAGCACTGCGTGCGCAGCGGCGAGGATACCGATCAGGTGATTGCCCAGCTTCAGACCGCCATTGACCAGTTTGCCAAGCTGAAATGACCACCAATCAATCAAAAACACCGCCCCGACCTTCCTGATGGAACGCCGGGGCGGTGTTTTGCTTTTATAACGGAGCGTTTTGCTTACTTCACGTTGTAGCTCTTCAGCAGAGCGTCGATCTTGCTGTGAGGATCGATGATGTCGCCGATGCTCATGTCGTGGTTGATCGCGTCAATAAAGTGAGCGATATACTTGGACACATCCACCTCATGGAACCACTCACGGCTGAGCAGCTCGGGGGTACGGTAGGTCAGGTTGGTGCCGAACACACCGGAGATGATGCCATCCTGGTAGGCCTTGTCGAACTCGGCCAGGCCGTTGGTGTAGATGGCGTAGGTGGCGTAGCAGAAGATGCGCTTGGCGCCGCGCTTTTTCAGCTCGTAGCCAATGTCCAGCATGCTCTCGCCGGAGGAGATGATGTCGTCGGCAATGAATACGTCCTTGCCTTCCACGCTCTCGCCCAGGTACTCGTGAGCCACAATGGGGTTGCGGCCATTCACGATACGGGAGTAGTCACGGCGCTTGTAGAACATGCCCAGGTTCACAGCCAGCACGCTGGAGTAGTACATGTTGCGGTTGATGGCGCCTTCGTCCGGGCTGATGACCATGAAGTTGTCACGGTTGGGCTTGAAGTCCTCGATGCACTTGAACATGGTCTTGAGCACCTGATAGGTGGGCATCACGTTGTCCATACCCATCAGAGGCACCGCATTGGAAACGCGGGGATCGTGGGCGTCGAAGGTGATGATGTTTTCCACACCCATGCTGTGCAGCTCCTGCAGCGCGTAGGCGCAGTCCAGGCTTTCCCGGTAGGAGCGGCGATGCTGACGGCTGCCGTAGAGCAGGGGCATGATCACGGTGATGCGGCGGGCCTTGCCGGAAGCGGCCTGGATCAGGCGCTTCAGATCCTGATAGTGGTCATCCGGGCTCATGCAGTTCTCGTTGCCGAACATCTTGTACTTGCAGCTGTAGTTGCCCACATCCACCACAAAGTACAAATCGTCGCCGCGAACGCTCTGACGGATCACACCCTTGCCGTCGCCGGAAGAAAAGCGGGGGCACTCGCTGGGGATGATGAAGGTCTCGCGGTCTACACCCTTTTCACGGGCCCACACCACCAGATGACGGTCGATCAGGGCGGTCAGCTCCTGAGCGCCGGGGGTCGCGATCAGACCGAGTTCGGCAACGCCGCTGTTTGCCATGAGGCTCTCTGTACCGTTGGCTTGATACATCGTTAAACGCTCCTTACGTTGTTAAATGGTTGTTATCGCCCGATTACAGGGCACATACAGTTCAACTTAATATTAACATAAAATTTACTTTTGTGCTCAGCAATTCTCTTCTTTTCGTCATTTTCTGCGGCTTGCCCGGGTGTATGTTCTCCCGCCGGAGAAAAGTTGGGCGTTTTGCCCAATGTTTTTCGTTTTTTCCCGCAGCCTGCCCTCCCGTAAACCTGATTTGCAACGCCCGATCAGCCGTTATTTCTCTATCAAAATAACCAAACTTTTCGTCATATCCTTGCTATTATGCCCAATTTTTATCGGCCTGTACGCAAAAGCCCGGGGCTCTGCGGCAGAGCTCCGGGCTTTTGATTTTATGTTTATTATACAAAGGGGTTGTAGTAACGGCTGCCATCCCAGAAGGTGATGACCAGCGAGCCCAGTGCAATCACCGTGCCCAGAATCAGCACCACCCAGTCCCGGGTGGCAAAGGGTCGTTTGGCGTACCAGGTGCGGCTTTTGTTCTTACCGAAGCCACGCAGCTCCATGGCGTTGGAAATCACCTCAATGCGGTTCAGACTGCCCAGAATCAGCGGCAGCAGGATATTCGCACTGCCCTTCAGCCGATCCATCAGCTTGTCCTTGCCGGAAATGTCCACGCCACGGGCCTGCTGGGCCTGATTGATGTTGTGGTAATCACGCTGCACATCCGGAATGTAGCGCAGTGCCAGCGCCACCGCATAGCCAATGCGATAGCTCACACCGATGCTGGCCAGACTGGCGGCAAACTCGCTGGGATCGGTGCACAGAATGAACACCAGTGCCAGCGGAATGACCACCACCACCTTCAGCGTCATGTTCAAATGGTAGAACAGCTGCTGCGCGGTGAGGGTATAGGGCCCCACCAGCTGCACCAGCAGGGTGCGGCTCTGATAGATCTCCACGCCGTATTCCGGCTTGAACAGATAGACGAACAGGTTGTTCAGCAAAAGGAACACAAAGGCCATCCAGAGGATGAGCTTCACGTCCCGGTAACGTACCCGGCTGATCTTGAAGATGGCCAGGCTCATCACCAGAAACACCACCAGTACCCGGGTATCGTAGGTGACCATGGTGGCAACGCTGAACAGCAGAAACACAATCAGCTTTGTGGTTCCGGTGAGCTTGTGCACCACACTGCCCCGGGGCAGATAGGAAAGGATCAGACTGTTTGCCACTTGTCGCGTACCTCCCGGTCGTAGTCAATAAAATGCTGCACAAAGGCCTCCGGCGGCTGAATGCCGCACTGCTGAGCCAGCGTGAACAGGCTTGTTTCCTTCAGAGCCGCCTGCTCCACCAGCTCCTCGCTGCACAGCAGCCGGGCGGGGGGCAGATCACCGATCATGCGGCTCTGGCTGAATACCAGCGCCCGGCTGGTGTATTCCAGCATCAGGTGCATGTCGTGGGTGACCATGATCACCGTGTAGCCCTTCTGGTTCAGGCTGCGCAGAAATTCCATGATCTCGGTGTAATGGCGGAAATCCTGTCCGGCGGTAGGCTCGTCCAGAATCAGCACACGGGGCTGCATCACCAGCACGCTGGCGATGGTCACCCGCTTTTTCTGCCCGAAGGAAAGGGCGGAAACCGGCCATTTCCGGAAGGGATACAGCCCGCATACGGTGAGCGCCTCATTCACCCGGCGCTCCACCTCATCCTCCGGGAGCTTTGCGGTGCGCAGGCCCAGCGCCACCTCGTCAAAAATCAGGCTCTGGCTGATCATCTGGTTGGGATTCTGCATCACATAGCCGATGTGTGCGGCCCGTTCCTTGATGGTATCCCCCGCCAGATCCCGGCCATTCAGCCGGATACTGCCGCTGCGGGGCGTTTCAAAGCCGCAGATCAGCTTGGCCAGCGTGCTTTTGCCCGCGCCGTTTCGGCCCACGATGCTCACCATCTCGCCCTCGTTCAGGGTAAAGCTCACATCCCGCAGGTTGGTAACGCCTTCGCTGTAACCAAAGCACAGATCCTTTACCTCCAGCAGCGGAGCGGCTGCGGGCGGCTGGGGCCGAACCACCGTTTGCCGGTACCAGTCCCGCACTGCCGCCTTGTCCTGTTCGGTAAGGAGCAGCGTGTTCACATGGGCAGGCTTTTTCTCCGCCTCCAGGGAAACGCCGGCGTATTTCAACGCAGTGATATACAGCGGCTCCCGGATGCCGTTTTCGGTCAGTTGATCTCCTGCCAGCAATGCCTCGGGGGTGGTGTCCGCCAGAATGCGGCCCTCACCCATGAGCACGATCCGATCCACACTGCGCCAGAGCACATCCTCAAGCCGATGCTCGATGATGATCACCGTTGCGCCGGTCTTTTTCTGTATCTGATCAATCAACTCGATGGTCTGCTTGCCGGCAGCCGGGTCCAGATTGGCCAGCGGTTCATCGAACAGCAGCACCTTCACATCGTCCACCATTACGCCGGCCAGACTCACACGCTGCTTCTGGCCACCGCTCAGGGCATGGGGCTCCTGATCCAGCAGGTTCTCCACGTCCACCAGGCGGGCCACCCGTTCCACCGTCTGCTTCATTTCCGGCTGGGCCACACACTGGTTCTCCAGTGCAAAGGCGATGTCCTCGCCCACCGTCAGGCCGATGAACTGGCCGTCCGGATCCTGCAGAACAGTGCCCACATGCTTGGACAGTTCAAAAATGCTGGCATGGGGTGCGTCCACACCGTCCACCATCAGGCTACCGGTGCATTTGCCGGGATAGCTGAAGGGAATCAGTCCGTTGATGCAGCTGGCGATGGTGCTTTTGCCGCTGCCGGACGGGCCTGCAATCAGCACCCGCTCCCCCGGCTGAATGGCCAGGTCGATGTTGTACAGAGTGGGTTCTGCCTGGGCGTCATACTGGAAACCAAAGTTCTTGAATTCGATAATGGGCTGTGCCACGGCGGTTCCTCCGTTTTTTGTTGCTCAATCCCGCACGCCGGAAGAGGGGCGGCGGGGGTCTGTTTGGGGAATCATTCCCCGGGAAAGGCGGCGAGGCTGTATTCCGGCCCGCCTGTCAATGAAAAAGCGGGGCTTTCGGCCCATAGTGCCGGAAGGCCCCGCTCTGTGCTCGGGATCAATGCCAACCCGGCCGGAGAATTACTCCCGGTTCAGAGAGCCCTTCTTGGTGCGGGTCTTGGCGTAGGCAACCAGCAGCACAGTGCCCACCACACCGGTGGTGATGGCGTTCACGATGCCGGCGGTCAGGCCCTGGGCGAACAGCTTCTCAATGGGCTCGTTGTAGATAACGATGTCCAGAACGGGAGCCACCACGCCCCAGCAGATCACATGGGCGATCAGCTGAGAAACGTTGAACAGAATGATCTGCTTTTTGCCGAACACGCCGCTCTCCAGATCCAGCTTGCCCAGGAACAGGCCGGTCAGCAGACCGAACACGCCGGAAGCGATGATCCAGCTCCACCAGGGGCCGTAGGCGGTGAAGTCCACCAGAGCATGGCCGATCAGACCGATCACCAGGCCGGCAATGGGGCCGAACAGGCCGGCGAACACGGCCTGAATGGCGTACTGCAGGCTTACATAAGTGTTGGGTACCGGGGTGGGAATGGAGATCTTACCCAGTACAAAGAACAGAGCCGCGCCAATACCGATGGCGACCACGGTTTTTACAGACATTTTTTTCATGACGATTCCCTCACTTTTTCTTGTATGGATCACGGGCCGGGGGCACGCAAGAAATCCCTGACTCCGGCCCGGGCGGACCTTATTCGTAGATCATGCGGGGCGCCTTGCGCACGCTGATACGCCAGGAGGTGCCGGTGCCGATGTTGTAGGCCCGGGCAAAGCTGCCCTGGTTGATGGCCACCGCCAGATTATCCAGACTGTTCACATACAGCAGCGGCTCGCCCACATACACATCTGCAAAGCTCTTGGCATATACCATGATGTTTTTATACAGCACCCGGGTATCGTTGCTGATGGTGATCTCCACCCGCTGGCCATGCTCGATGTTCAACGACGCAAACAGGGTGCGGGGAATGTTGGTCCACAGGCTGCCGAACCGCACATCCAGCACGTCAATGGTACCGCTCACCACGTCTCCGCTGAGCACTGCGTCCACCACCGGAAGCTCCACGATGCTGGCCGGGTCGATGGCCGGGCCAACCTGCTCCCAGCTGATCACGCCGGAGGCCAGCCGTGCGCCGGTGAAGGCGTAGATATCGCGGCCATGGAAGGTGTAGCTCTCGCCGGAATTGGGCAGGCGGTTGAGGGTCTCGTCAATCACACGGGCCTCCACAATGCCGCTCATCCGCTTGATGTGGGTCAGGGTGCCGTTGTCCGGCGTAACAATGTAGTGCCCGCCGCTGGTCTTGGCCACGATGCTGCGCCTGTCACTGCCCACGCCCGGGTCCACCACACTTACGAATACGCTGCCCTCCGGCCAGTACTGCACCGTCTGAATCAGGCGGTAGCTGGCCTCCCAGATGTCATACTGGGGGATGTCATGGGTCAGATCGTATACACGCAGGCTGTCACACACGCCTTCCGCCACACCATACATGGCGCTCACCGCGCCGTCTGCCAGGCCGAAGTCGGATTGCAGGATCAAGGGTTTCATGGGTTGATTCGCTCCTTTGCCAATGGGATCGCCCCGGGCAGCGGGCGGCAGCGCCGCCTGCGCACCGTAAGGCAGCAGTAAAAACAACAATTTTTATTATAGGCATCACGGCTCATTCCGTCAATATTTTCAACGCCTTCTTTGCTGTGAAATTCCAGTGCGGGGCCCTGTTTTTTCCTTCCTGGGCCTGAAACGGAACGCAACAAAAAAATCCCTGCCCGTTGCGGGGCAGGGATCGCAGGCTTTGATTAAACCAGCTCGATGATCGCCATCTCGGCAGCATCGCCGCGGCGGGCGCCGATCTTGATGATGCGGGTGTAGCCGCCGTTGCGGTCGGCATACTTGGGGCCGTACTCATCGATGACTTTCTTGGCAACAGTCTCCTTGGTAATGTAGGAGAAGACCTGGCGCTTGGAATGCAGATCTTCCTTCTTACCCAGGGTTACCATCTTCTCCGCCATGGAACGAACTTCCTTGGCGCGGGTAACGGTGGTCTCGATTTTGCCGTTTTCAAACAGGTAGGTGACCATAGCGCGCAGCATAGCGTTGCGGTGATCGCTGGTCCGGCCGAGTTTTCTGGTACCGGGCATCCCGTTTCACTCCTTTGCAGTAATTACTCGTCGTCTTTGGTAAGTGTGAAGCCCAGGGAGTCCAGCTTTGCCATGACTTCTTCCAGGCTTTTGCGGCCGAGGTTCCGAACTTTCATCATTTCGTCCTCGGACTTGTTAATCAAGTCTTCCACGGTGTTGATGCCGGCACGCTTCAGGCAGTTGAAGGAACGCACGCTCAGATCCAGCTCTTCGATGGTCATCTCCAGAGCCTTCTCCTTGCCCTTGTCGTCCTTCTCCACCATGATCTCAGCGCCCATGGCCTCTTCCGACAGGTTGACAAACAGGTTCAGGTGCTCGGTCAGCACGCGGGCCGCCAGGCTGACAGCCTCTTTGGCGTTGATGGTGCCGTCGGTCCAAACTTCCAGAGTCAGTTTGTCGTAGTCGGTGATCTGGCCAACGCGGGTGTTTTCCACCGTGTAGTTGACTTTCAGAACGGGGGTGTAGATGCTGTCGATGGGCAGAACATTCAGGTCGTTCTTTTCCAGTACAGCCTGCTTGTTACGCTCTGCCGGCACATAGCCGCGACCCTTGTCAAAGGTCAGCTCCATCACGAGCTTGCCGTTGTCTTCCAGGGTGGCGATGTGCCATTCGGGGTTGAGCACCTCGATCTCATCGCTGGGTTTGATGCTGCCAGCAGTAACCTCCCCCTCACCGGACGCTTCGATGCGCACGGTGACAGGTCCGTCGGCGTAGAGCTTGGCTGCGATGCCCTTCAGATTCAGCACGATCTCGGTCACGTCTTCTTTCACGCCGGGAATGGTGCTGAACTCGTGGACCACGCCATCGATCTTTACGCTGGTGACGGCAACGCCGGGAAGCGACGAAAGCAGGACACGCCGTAAGCTATTGCCCAAGGTGGTACCAAAACCGCGCTCCAGAGGCTCAACGACGAACTTGCCGTAGCGGCCGTCCGGAGACAGGCTGGTGGTATCGATTCTGGGGCGTTCAATCTCCATCATAGTAAAACCCTCCTTGGTGGGCCGGCCAAAGCGCGTTTGGCCGGCCTTTGTTGTTCGCTTTCCCTATGCGCTGAGCTTATTACTTGGAGTACAACTCAACGATCAGGTGTTCCTCAACCGGCAGGTCGATGTCCTCGCGAACGGGCAGCTTGGTAACGGTGCCCTTCAGAGAGTTCTTCTCACGATCCAGCCACTGGGGCAGGGCAACCACGGGGGCGTCCTCGCCGGTCAGCTTGCTGAACTTCACGGAAGAGCGGCTGGCGGAGGCAACCTCCACCACGTCGCCAGCCTTCACCAGGTAAGAAGGAATGTTAACCTTCTTGCCGTTCACGGTGAAGTGAGCGTGGCTCACCAGCTGACGAGCCTCACGACGGGTAGCGGCAAAGCCCAGGCGGTAAACCACGTTGTCCAGGCGGCGCTCCACCAGGATCAGCAGGTTCTCACCGGTCTTGCCGGGCATGCGGCTGGCCTTCTCGTAGTAGGAACGGAACTGACGCTCCATGATGCCGTAAACGAACTTGACCTTCTGCTTTTCGGCCAACTGAAGAGCGTACTCACTCTTCTTCTTTCTCATCTGGCCGCCAGGATTGCGATTGGTGTTCTTCTTCGCATAACCCATAACAGCAGGAGAAATGCCCAGAGCGCGGCAGCGCTTTGCGATAGGCTGCATATTCTTAGCCATAACTAGTGTTTCTCCTTTCGATCAAATGCGGCGGCGCTTCGGGGGACGGCAGCCGTTGTGGGGGATGGGGGTAACGTCTTTGATCATGTTGACTTCCAGACCGGTGGCCTGCAGGGCACGGATGGCAGCCTCACGGCCAGCGCCGGGGCCCTTCACGTACACTTCAACAGTCTTCATGCCATGCTCCATAGCGGCCTTCGCTGCGGTCTCGGCAGCGGACTGGGCAGCAAACGGAGTGCTCTTACGGGAACCACGGAAGTTCAGACCGCCAGAGCTGGCCCAAGAAACGGTGTTGCCCTGAGTATCCGTAATGGTAACAATGGTATTGTTAAAGGTACTCTGGATGTGAGCAGCGCCGCGCTCAATGTTCTTGCGCTCGCGCCGCTTGGTGCGGACGGCGCCCTTTTTAGCAGCAGCTTTGATTGCCATTTCTCTTGCTCCTCCTTACTTCTTCTTGTTCGCCACAGTGCGCTTGGGACCTTTGCGGGTACGGGCATTGGTCTTGGTGCGCTGACCATGAACGGGCAGGCCCTTACGATGGCGGACACCGCGGTAGCACTGAACCTCCACCAGACGCTTGATGTCCAGCGCAACGTTACGGCGCAGGTCACCTTCCACGATGATGTTGTTCTTGTCCAGGTACTCACGGATCAGACCCTCTTCCTCAGCGGTCAGGTCCTTAACGCGGGTGTCGGGATTGATACCGGTACCAGCCAAAATCTGCTTAGCAGTGCTGGGACCAATGCCATAGATATAAGTCAGGCCTACTTCAACGCGCTTCTCGCGGGGCAGGTCAACGCCGGCAATACGTGCCATAGTTTAAAAACCTCCTAAATTAACATCCCATGTCCATGTCGGGGGCTGCGCCGGGAATCTACGCACTTGCCCCCCTAGCGTTTTGGGCTTTAAATCAGCCCTGGCGCTGCTTGTGCTTGGGGTTTTCGCAGATGACCATCACGCGACCTTTGCGCTTGATGACCTTGCATTTTTCGCAGATGGGTTTCACGGAAGGTTTAACCTTCATGATGATGAACCTCCTTTTGACTCAAGGACGCTCTTACTTGGAGCGCCAGGTGATGCGGCCCTTGGTAAGATCATAGGGCGACATTTCCAGTGTTACTTTATCGCCGGGCAGGATGCGGATGAAGTTGGTCCGCAGTTTGCCGGAGATGTGTGCCAGCAACCGATGGCCGTTTGCCAGCTCCACCCGGAAGGTGGCATTGGGCAGGGCCTCTACGACCGTACCCTCTACTTCGATTACGTCTTCTTTAGACAAGCTCTTCCCTCCTCGTGAGTTTACATGGGGTGATCAGCGTCATAGGCGCGGATCGCCTCACTGAGCTGTGTGTCGTCTGCGAGAATCTCTTCCCGCAGGACGGTGGCGGTGGGGGCCACATGCCTTATCTTTTTGGCCTTCGGCCGGCTTACTTTGCGCAGACTGCCGTCTGCGAGAGAAAGCATCTGGCCTTCCACGGCCATTACCGCAAAGGTGCGGGTCTTGTCGCGACCGGCAAGGGATCGAACGAGCTGACCTTTTACAAAGTCCATCCCGGTCCCTCCCAGTCCTTTGTCAAGACGACCGGCCCTGCGGAGGTAATGGCGATCGAGTGCTCAAAATGGGCAGAAAGACCGCCGTCCGCCGTTTTTACCGTCCATCCATCGGATTGTGTTGCCACTGAATAGTGTTTCTGGTTGACCATGGGCTCAATGGCCAGCGTCATGCCGCTGACCAGCCGGGGGCCGCGCCCGGGTTTACCGTAGTTCGGCACCTCCGGATCCTCGTGGAGCTCTTTGCCCACGCCGTGGCCCACAAAGCTGCGCACCACCGAGAACCCATGTTCCTCAACATAGGTCTGCACGGCGTTGCTGATGTCGCCGATGCGGGCGCCGCACACCGCGGCACGAATGCCTCTGTGCAGCGACTCGCGGGTCACATCCAGCAACCGCTGGGCTTCCAGATCCAGCTTGCCGCACCCGAAGGTGCAGGCATTGTCGCCGTTGAAGCCGCCCCAGGCAGCGCCTGTGTCGATGCTGACAATATCGCCGGGCCGGATCACCTTCTTTTTGGAAGGGATGCCGTGGATCACCTCGTCGTTCACACTGATGCACGCGGTGCCCGGGAAGCCGTAAAGCCCCTTGAAGTTGGGCTTGGCGCCCTGCTTCACGATATAGTCATAAATAATTTTGTCAATGTCGGCGGTGGTAATACCAGCCTCGATCGACTCGCCCCCGAGCCGGAGGGCGGCGGCGCTGATTTCACAGGCTCGCCGCATGACCTCCAACTCTTTGGCATTCTTGATCTGGATCACGATGCTCACGCCTCCAGTGCTTTCAGCAGCAGTTCGCTGGTGTCGGCAATGCTTTCATGACCTTCTACCACCACCAGCTTGCCGCGTTCACGGTAGAAAGCGATCAGCGGCTCGGTGAGCTCGTGGTAGGCCTTCAGACGGCCCTTCACGGTTTCGGGAGCGTCGTCCTTGCGGATGATCAGCGCGCCGCCGCAGCGATCGCACCGGTCAGGCTCCCGGCTGGGCTTGTTCTCCACGTGGTAGGACGCACCGCAGGCCGAGCAAACGCGGCGGCCGGCGAGGCGATGAATGATGATCTCGTCCGCCACTTCCAGGTCGATCACCTTGTCGATGGTCACGCCCATCTGCTCCAGAGCCTCGGCCTGGGCAACCGTGCGGGGCACGCCGTCCAGAATGAAGCCATTGGCGCAGTCCGGCTCAGCCAGACGTTCCTTGATGATGCCAATGATGACGGAATCAGGGACAAGCGCGCCTTTGTCGATAAACTCCTGAGCTTTCAGCCCCATCTCGGTGCCGTTCTTGACTGCGGCCCGCAGGATGTTGCCGGTGCTCACAGCGGGGATCTTCAGCGTATCGCAGATTACCTCCGCCTGAGTGCCTTTACCTGCTCCGGGAGCGCCTAACAGGATGATATTCATACCAGGTTGTCCCCTTTCTCATGGGTCATTGAAATTTTCATTACTCTAAGAAGCCCTTGTGATGGCGCATCAGCATATAGCTTTCCATGCTGCGGCCGGTGTCCAGAGCCACGCCCACAACGATCAGCAGGCTGGTACCGCCCAGCTGGATGTTCATGCCGGCCACGTTGCCCAGGATGATGGGCATGACGGCGATGACGCCCAGGAAGATCGCACCTACAAAGGTGATCTTGGACAGGCACTTGGTGATGAAGTCGCTGGTGGGTTTGCCCGGGCGGATGCCGGGGATGGTGCCGTTGTTCTTGCGCAGGTTGTTGGCAATCTCAACGGGGTTGTACTGAATGGCTACATAGAAGTAGTTAAAGGCCAGGATCAGCAGCAGGTACAGCACAGCGTACAGCAGGCTGTTGTAGTTGAACACGCTGAAGAAGCCTTGCCAGATGGGGCTGTCCGTCTGGATAAAGCTGGCAATGGTGCCGGGGATGCTCAGCAGGGCGCTGGCGAAGATGATGGGCATAACGCCGCTCATGTTCACCTTCAGGGGGATGTGGCTGGACTGACCGCCATACATCTTGCGGCCCACAACGCGCTTTGCATACTGCACGGGAATGCGGCGCTCGGCGTTGGTCAGGATGACCACGAACACGATGGCCGCCAGAGCCAGGATCAGGATCACCGGGATCAGGATGAAGTACTTGATCTCGCCGTTCATGGCGTTGGTGATCATGGTGCGGGCAGTGGTGATCACGTTGCCCCAGCGGGATACGATGCCCGCGAAAATCAGCAGCGAGATGCCGTTACCGATGCCCTTGAAGTCGATCTGCTCGCCCATCCAGGTGAGCAGCTGCGCGCCGCCGGTGAAGCTGAACACGATAACCACAGCGGAGAAGATGGCCTCCCAGCCGGTGGTGTAGGCCAGCACGCCGGTGTAGCTGCGCAGAACCAGATAGTAGCCCACGCTCATCACCAGCGCAATGCCGGCGCCGGTGTAGCGGGTGATGCGGGTCAGCTTGCGCCGGCCCTCTTCGCCTTCCTTGCTCAGCCGCTCCAGGGCCGGGATGGCCACGGTGAGCAGCTGAATAATGATCGAGGCATTGATATAAGGAGTAACGCCCAACGCGAAAATCGCGCACTGCGACAAGGCACCGCCGCTCATCATGTTCAGGTAGTCCAGCATGTTGCCGGTACCGCCTGCGAACAGCTGCAGCGCTTCCGGATTGATGTACGGCACAGTGATGACGCAGCCAATCCGGAAGATCACGATCACCAGAAGGGTGAACAGAAGTTTTTTGCGCAGCTCAGGGATCTTCCACGCATTCCGGAACGTATCAAACACCTTAGATCACCTCGGCCTTTCCGCCTGCCTTTTCGATCTTCTCTTTAGCAGAAGCAGTGAAGGCGGCGGCCTGAACGGTCAGAGCCTTGGTCAGCTCGCCGTTGCCCAGGACCTTGATGCCGTCCAGAGACTTTTTGATGATACCAGCCTCTACCAGAGCCTTGGTATCCACTACGCTGCCGGCCTCGAACTTCGCTTCCAGGTCGCTGATCTTGACGTTGGCGTACTTGGTGGCAAAGATGTTGTTGAAACCGCGCTTGGGCAGACGACGCTGCAGGGGCATCTGGCCGCCTTCGAAACCGGCCTTCTTGACGCCGGAGCGAGCTTTCTGACCCTTGTGGCCGTAGCCAGCGGTCTTGCCGTTGCCGCTGCCGTGGCCGCGGCCCTTCCGCTTTGCAGCGGTGTTGGAGCCCTGAGCGGGCTGTAATTCATGAAGCTTCAATTGCTTGCACCTCCTTGCTGTTACGCTTTGGTCACCGCTACCATGTGGCTGATCTTGGCGATCTTGCCGTTGGTCTGGGCGTTGTCGGGCTGAACGGTCACGTCGCCGATCTTCTTCAGACCCAGGCTCAGAGCGGTAGCGATCTGCTTCTCGCTGCGGCCGGACAGGCTGCGAACCAGCTTGACGGTAACAGTAGCAGCAGCGGCAGCCTTCTTGGAGGCAGCCTTCTTAGCGGGAGCCTTTTCGCCCTCGGCCTTCTTGGCAGCGGGCTTCTTGGCGGTGGTGGTCTTCTTAGCCGCAGTCTTCTTGGCTGCAGGCTTCTTCTCAGCAGCCTCGGTGGCTACTACCTTCTTCTCGGTCTCTGCCATGGTTGACTGCCTCCTTAACCTAAGATTTCCTTCACGGTCTTACCGCGCTTGGCAGCAACTTCCTCAGCGCTTACCAGACGGCACAGACCTTCGAAAGTGGCGGTAACCACGTTGCAGGGGTTGTTGGAACGCAGGCACTTGGTACGGATGTCCTTAATGCCGGCAACTTCCAGAACCGCACGCACGGGGCCGCCGGCGATAACACCGGTACCGGGAGCGGCGGGACGCATCAGGATGCGGCCGGCGCCGAACTCGCCCACGATCTCGTGAGGAATGGTGGTGCCCTTCAGGGCGATGGTGTGCATGTTCTTCTTAGCGTCCTCGATGCCCTTGCGGATCGCCTCGGGAACCTCGCCAGCCTTACCCAGGCCAAAACCGATGGTGCCCTTGCCGTCGCCAACGACTACCAGAGCGCTGAACTTGAAGATACGGCCGCCCTTAACGGTTTTGGATACGCGGTTGATCGCAACAACCTTTTCCAGCATTTCACTGCCGGTCTCGTTATTTCTCTGCATGTGTATCCTCCTTACAGCTCCAGGCCGCCCTCGCGAGCGCCCTCAGCCAAAGCTTTTACGCGGCCGTGATATACAAAGCCACCGCGGTCGAATACTACGACCTTGATGCCCTTCTCCAGAGCCTTCTCGGCGATCATCTTGCCAACCTTGTTGGCAGCCTCGATGTTGCCGCCGAAGCCCTCAAAACCCTTCTCCATAGTGGAAGCGCTGCACAGGGTCACGCCGGCAACGTCATCAATGATCTGGGCATAGATGTGCTTGGAGGAGCGGAATACATCCAGACGGGGGCGCTCAGCGGTGCCGCTGATCTTACCGCGCACGCGGCGGTGACGACGAAGACGAGCTTCGTTCTTGTCAGGCTTATTAACCATTGTCTTTCACTCCTTACCTTATTTGCCTTTGCCGGCCTTGCCCTCTTTGCGGATGATGTGCTCACCAGCATAGCGGATGCCCTTGCCCTTGTAGGGTTCGGGAGGACGTTTCTCGCGGACTTCCGCCGCGAACTGGCCGACCTTCTGTTTGTCGATGCCCTTGATGATGATGGTGTTAGCATCGGGAGCTTCGATCTTGATGTCGTCGGTCTCATCGACGATCACCTGGTGGGAGAAGCCCAGGTTCATGACCAGGCTCTTGCCCTGCTTGGCCACACGGTAGCCAACTCCCTGAACCTCCAGCTTCTTCTCAAAGCCGTTCACAACACCTTCCACCATGTTGCTGATGTTGGTGCGGGTCAGGCCGTGCAGGCTGCGGGCCTGCTTCTCGTCATTGGGGCGGGTCACCAGCACTTCACCATTCTCGACGGTTACGTTCATCAGAGGATGGATGTTGGAATTCAGGGTGCCCTTGGGGCCCTTCACGGTAACGTTGTGGCCATTCACGGTCACTTCAACGCCCGCAGGAATGACGATGGGTTTTCTTCCAATTCTCGACATTGTCTTTTTGCCCCTTTCTTACCACACAAAGGCGAGTACTTCGCCGCCAACATGGGCAGCGCGAGCAGCCTTATCGGTCATAACGCCCTTAGAGGTGGAGATGATCGCGGTGCCCAGGCCCTTCATGACCTTGGGCATATCTTCGCAGTTGGTGTAGATGCGCAGGCCGGGCTTGGAAACACGGCGCAGGCCGGCGATAACGGGAGTGCCGTTCTCCTGATACTTCAGGGTCAGGCGCAGGGTACCCTGCTTGTTGTCTTCGATCAGCTGCACACTCTTGATGTAGCCCTCGTCAACCAGAATCTGGCAGATCGCTTTTTTCAGGTTGGAAGCGGGAACGTCTACAGAAGGGTGTTTGGCAGTGCTGGCGTTGCGGATGCGGGTGAGCAGGTCCGCGATAGGATCAGTAATGTGCATGCCACTAACCTCCTTTAAGGTTCTTCGTTTCGTTTTTGTTCGGACAGTTGTGAAGCATTCGCCTCACATATATTTAAGTGTGAGACCCCTTGCCGCCTCCCCCGCCGCGCCGAACCGGCACGGGGAGGAGCGCAAAGGAACTCACAGCTTAAAACAGTGTTTACCAGCTGGCTTTCTTCACGCCGGGGATCTCGCCCTTGTAAGCGAGCTCACGGAAGCAGATACGGCAGATACCGTACTTGCGCAGGTAGGCGTGGGGACGGCCACAGATCTTGCAGCGGTTGTAACCGCGGGTGGAGAACTTAGGCTCGCGCTGCTGCTTGATCTTCATAGAAGTTTTTGCCACAGTCGTACCCTCCCTTAGTTAGCGAACGGAGCGCCCAGAGCCTTCAGCAGCTCCTTGGACTCTTCGTCGGTCTTGGCGGTGGTCACGAAGCAGATGTCCATGCCACGCACAGCGTCGATCTTGTCGTAGTCGATCTCGGGGAAGATCAGCTGCTCCTTGATGCCCACAGCGTAGTTGCCGCGGCCGTCGAAGGAGTTGCCGTTGATACCGCGGAAGTCACGCACGCGGGGCAGAGCCACGCTGAACAGACGATCCACGAACTCGTACATGCGCTCGCCGCGCAGGGTAACCTTCACGCCGATGGGCATGCCTTCGCGCAGCTTGAAGTTCGCAACGCTCTTCTTGGCACGGCACACAACGGGCTTCTGGCCGGTGATCTGAGCGATGTCGCCCAGGATGGCGTCCAGCATCTTCTGGTTGTCCTTGGCGTCGCCGCAGCCAACGTTGATGACTACCTTGTCCAGCTTGGGAATCTGCATAACGCTCTTGTACCCAAACTTGCTCATCAGGGCGGGAGCAACTTCATTGACATACTTTTCTTTCAAACGTGCCATTGTGTTGTATTCCCTCCTTACAGCTCGGCGCCGCACTTACGGCAGACGCGCACATTCTTGCCATCCTTGGCAGCGTGAGCCACGCGGGTGGCCTTGCCGCACTTGGGGCAAACCGGCATAACCTTGCAGGCGTAGATAGCACCCTCGGCCTTCACGATACCGCCCTGCTCGCCCTGGCGGCGGGGTTTCACGTGCTTGGTGACCATGTTCAGACCCTCAACGATCACCTTGCCCTCCTTGGGGCTAACGGCGATCACTTTGCCGGTCTTGCCTTTGTCTTTACCGCTGATGATCATTACGTTGTCGCCGGTTTTAACATGAAGATTGTTCATTCTTAAAACCTCCTTACAGCGATTCCGGAGCCAGGCTCAAGATCTTCAGGTAGCCGCTCTCGCGCAGCTCGCGAGCAACGGGTCCAAAGATACGGGTGCCTCTCGGGTTCTTGTCTTCACGGATGATGACCGCAGCGTTCTCGTCGAAACGGATGTAGCTGCCGTCCTCACGACGCAGGCCCTGCTTGCTGCGAACGATCACAGCCTTGACCACGTCGCCCTTTTTCACAGTGCCGCCGGGAGCTGCCTTCTTAACAGAAGCAACCACAACGTCACCGATGTTAGCGTATCTCTTGCGGGAGCCGCCCAGCACACGAATGCACATTAACTCTTTGGCACCGGTGTTGTCGGCCACTTTGAGATAAGTTTGCATCTGAACCATTGCCAGATCCTCCTTTCAAAGTACCAGGCTTACTTCGCCTTCTCTACGATTTTGACCATGCGCCAGCGCTTGTCCTTGGACAGGGGGCGGGTCTCCATGATCATTACACGGTCGCCAATGCCGCACTCGTTGTTTTCGTCGTGGGCTTTGAACTTAACAGTGCGCTTCAGGATCTTCTTGTAAAGGGGGTGCTGCACGCTGTCTTTCACGGCAACCACGATGGTCTTATCCATCTTGTCGGACACAACGGTGCCCACACGGGTCTTTCTCAAATTGCGTTCCATCGTTTAACCTCCTTTACGCTTTCTCAGCCAGGACAGTCAGCACACGAGCGATGTCGCGCTTAACGGTCTCAATGCGGCCGGGGTTCTCCAGCTGGTTGATGGCGTGCTGAAAACGCAGGTTGAACAGCTCTTCCTTCAGCTCGGCCAGCTTCTTATTCAGGTCAGCAGCGGACATACCGCGCAGTTCTGCAGCTTTCATGCGTTGCCACCCTCCTCTACTACATTCTCTTCGCGCTTGGCGAACTTGCACTTAACAGGCAGTTTGTGCATGGCCAGACGCAGGGCCTCACGAGCGACTTCCTCGTTCACGTCGGCCAGCTCGAACAGCACGCGGCCGGGCTTCACAACAGCCACCCAGTACTCGGGAGAACCTTTACCGGAACCCATCCGGGTCTCAGCGGGCTTCTCGGTAACGGGCTTATCGGGGAAGATCTTGATCCAAACCTTACCGCCACGCTTGATGTAACGGGTCATGGCGATACGGGCGGCCTCGATCTGACGGGAGTCGATCCAGCCGGGCTCCAGAGCAACAAGACCATACTGGCCCTGGTTAACAGTGTTGCCGCGCATGGCTTTACCGGTCATACGACCACGATGCACACGGCGGTATTTGACGCGCTTAGGCAGTAACATTACTTGTTGCCTCCTTCTTTACGGGATGCGGGCTTGGAACCCTTCAGAACCTCACCCTTGTAGATCCACACCTTAACGCCGATGCGGCCGTAGGTGGTAGCAGCCTCAGCGAAGCCGTAGTCGATGTCGGCGCGCAGGGTCTGCAGGGGAATGGTGCCCTCGTGGTAGCTCTCGGTGCGGGCGATGTCCGCGCCGCCCAGACGGCCGGAAACCTGGGTCTTGATGCCCTTGGCGCCACGCTGCATCGCACGGCCCATGCACTGCTTCATCGCACGGCGGAAGCCGATGCGGCGCTCCAGCTGGGAAGCGATGTTCTCAGCTACCAGCTGAGCGTTGGTGTCCATGTTCTTGACCTCAACGATGTTCACGTTGACGGCCTTGCCGGTCATCTTAGCCAGCTGCTCCTGCAGCTTGGTGATCTCGCTGCCGCCCTTGCCGATAACCATACCGGGCTTGGCGCAGAAGATGTTGACCTTCAGCTTGGGAGCGCCGGACTGATTGTCCACGGTGCGCTCGATTTCGATCTTGGGGATACCCGCGCCGAAGAGCTGCTTCTTCAGGGTCTTACGGATCTTGTAGTCCTCGACCAGGGTGTCGCCGAATTCCTTCTTGGAAGTAAACCAGCGGCTGTCCCAATCTTTGATTACACCCACGCGAATGCCGTGGGGATTGACTTTCTGGCCCATTGTGTTTACCTCCTTACTCTTTCTCTTTCAGAACCACGGTCACATGGCTGGTGCGCTTCAGCACACGGTAAGCGCGGCCCTGGGCGCGGGGACGGATGCGCTTCAGGGTGGGGCCGGGGGTAACAAAGCACTCGGCCACATACAGGCTGTTCTTGTCCATGTTGTGGTTGTTCTCCGCGTTCGCGGCAGCAGACTTCACCAGTTTCAGAAGGGGCTCGCAAGCGGCCTTCGGGGTGTACTGCAGAATCGCCAGCGCCTTATCCAGAGGCTGGTTGCGGATCAGATCCAGAACAACCGAAACCTTCCGGGGGCTGATGCGGGCGTATCTAAGATGTGCCCTAGCTTCCATTGCTTTACTCCTCCTTTTAATTACTTACCGGTCTTGGAGCCGGCATGGCCCTTGAAGGTACGGGTGGGGGCGAACTCGCCCAGCTTGTGACCAACCATATCCTCAGTTACATACACAGGCACATGCTTGCGGCCGTCGTGCACCGCGAAGGTGTGACCGACAAAATCAGGGAAAATGGTGGAGGAGCGGCTCCAGGTCTTCAGAACCCGCTTCTCACCGGCGGCATTCATCTCCTGAACGCGCTTCAGCAGAACAGGCAGGACATAAGGTCCCTTCTTAACACTTCTACCCATGTTCGTTCTCCTCTCTTAACCGTTCGCGCGCTTGACAATGAACTTGTCAGAGCGGTTGTGATGCTTGCGGGTCTTGTAACCCATAGCAGGCTTGCCCCAGGGGGTAACAGGGCCGGGACGGCCAACGGGGCTCTTGCCCTCACCACCACCGTGGGGGTGATCGCAGGGGTTCATAACAGAACCGCGAACGGTGGGACGCCAACCCATGTGGCGCTTGCGGCCGGCCTTACCGATGTTCACGTTCTCGTGATCCACGTTGCCAACCTGGCCGATGGTAGCGATGCAGTTCAGAGGGATGTTGCGCATCTCGCCGGAGGGCAGACGAACCAGAGCGTAGCCGTTCTCTTTCGCCATCAGCTGAGCCATGTTGCCGGCGCTGCGCACCAGCTGGCCGCCCTTACCGGGGTACAGCTCGATGTTGTGGATGATGGTACCAACAGGGATGTTGGCGAAGGGCAGAGCGTTGCCGGGCTTGATGTCGGCATTGGGGCCAGCCATGATCACATCGCCAACCTTCAGGCCTTCGGGAGCCAGGATGTAACGCTTCTCGCCGTCCTCGTACTGAACCAGAGCGATGTGAGCAGAACGGTTGGGATCGTACTCCAGGGTCTTTACAGTAGCGGGAACATCAAACTTGTTGCGCTTGAAATCGATCACACGGTACTTGGTGCGATTGCCGCCGCCGTGATGGCGAACGGTGATGCGGCCGGTGTTGTTGCGGCCGGAAGCCTTCTTCATGGGCTCCAGCAGGCTACGCTCGGGGGCCACTTTGCTCAGCACGCTGTAGTCAGTAACAGTCATACCGCGGCGGCCCGGGGTAGTCGGCTTATACTTCTTGATAGCCATTGCTATTCTCCTTTGTTACTTATGAATTGTTATCGGGGTCATATCCCCATACATGAGCCCTGCTCGGGCTCTTGAAAGAAACTGCTTTAAGCGGTTTCTTATACCATGCTCTCGAAGAACTCGATGCCCTTGCTGCCCTCTTTCAGGGTAACAACAGCCTTCTTCTTGGCGGCGGTGTAACCGCCGTGCATGCCCTGGCGGCGGTAACGGCCGCGCACGTTGATGGTGTTAACCTTCTCGACCTGGACGCCGAACAGCTTCTCAACGGCCTTAGCGATCTCTACCTTGTTGGCATCGGTGGCAACCTTGAAGGTGTACTTCTTGGAAGCAATGCCCGCCATAGAGTTCTCGGTAATGACAGGAGCCAGGATGATGTCTTGTGCAGTTTTCATTAGCCCAGAACCTCCTCAAGTTTCTTGGCCGCGTCTACGCTCAGGATGAACTTGTCGGCGTTCACAACGTCGTAGGTGTTCACGCTGGTAGCCACGGTGGTAACCACGCCGGGGATGTTGGCGGCGCTCTTCACGAGCTTGGCCTCAACCTCGGGGGTAACGATCAGGGCCTTCTTGCTAACGCCCAGGGCGTTCAGCATGTTGACCACGGTCTTGGTCTTGTACTCGGCAACGCTCAGGTTGTCGACCAGGATCATGTCGCCGGCAGCAGCCTTGGCGCTCAGGGCGCTCAGGATGGCCAGACGCTTCACCTTGCGGTTGATGCGGTAGCTGTAATCGCGGGGCTTGGGGCCCAGAGCAACGCCACCGTGAGTCCACTGGGGAGCGCGGATGGAACCCTGACGGGCATGACCGGTGCCCTTCTGACGCCAGGGCTTACGGCCGCCGCCGCGAACCTCGCTGCGGGTCTTGGTGCTCTGAGTGCCCTGACGCTGGTTGGCCAGGAAGTTGACCACAGCGGCGTGCACAGCCTTCTCGTTGGGGGTGATACCGAACACGGCGTCGGAAAGCTCTACGGTGGAAACTTTCTTGCCGTTCATATCCAAAACGTCAAATTGTGCCATTGTGCTTTCCCTCCTTACGCCTTCACGCTATCGCTGATGCAAACCACAGCGCCCTTGGGGCCGGGAACAGCGCCTTTGATAGCGATCAGATTATTTTCGGCGTCTACCTTGACGACGGTTAGGTTCTGGATGGTAACCCGCTCGGCGCCCAGGTGGCCGGGCAGCTTCTTGCCCTTGAATACGCGGCTGGGAGTGGAGCAGGCGCCCATGGAACCCGCATGACGGGCAACGGGGCCGGTGCCGTGGCTCTCGCGCAGGCGATGGCCGTTCCAGCGCTTGATGGTGCCGGCGTAGCCCTTACCTTTGCTTACGCCAACTACGTCGATGTGGTCGCCAGCAGCGAACACGTCGGCCTTCAGGATATCGCCCACGTTCATGGCGCTGATATCCGCCAGGCGGAACTCACGCAGGGTCTTCTTGGGGGCAACGTCCGCCTTGGCGAAGTGGCCCTTGGCGGGCTTGTTTACGCGCTTGGCGGAAACTTCGCCGAAGCCCAGCTGAACTGCCTGATAGCCGTCGCTCTCAACGGTCTTCTTCTGCACTACGGTGCAGGGACCAGCCTCGATGACGGTTACGGGAACGACCTTGCCGTTCTCATCGAACAGTTGAGTCATGCCCAGCTTTTTGCCGATGATACCTTTTTGCATTTTTCTTTTCCTCCTATAAGGTTATTGGTTGACATCGTGAGTAACTTGGATGCCAACATGACCTCTCCGTTTGGATAGCATTTCGATCGATGTTGCCTTCATTGAATCCGGCAGTTGGCGGCACCAGAGCGGCCGCCCTTACCTGTTTAAATGTAAGCTTACAGCTTGATCTCGATGTCTACGCCAGCGGGGAGCTGCAGGCTCATGAGAGCCTCAACCGTCTTGTTGGACGGCTTCAGAATGTCGATCAGACGCTTGTGGGTGCGGGTCTCGAACTGCTCACGGCTGTCCTTGTACTTGTGAACAGCACGCAGAATGGTGACCACTTCCTTGTCGGTGGGCAGAGGGATGGGGCCGGACACGCGAGCGCCGGTGCGCTTAGCGGTCTCCACAATCTTCTCAGCAGCACCGTCGATCAACTGATGATCGTAGCTCTGCAAACGAATTCTGATTTTCTCTTTGACTGCCATTTTCGTCGCCTCCTGTAATTATTTGGTGCCTAGGCGGCCGATCAACTACTGAACACAGCGCCGGGTGTTTCACAATTTGGCACGATAAAAGCCGGTGAACCGCTTGGCAGTTCCCCCGGACACACTTCGGCAAATTGTGTTGGACATTGGTACGCCGCGCAGAATGCGACAGTGTACGTATCCCTTTGCTCTCAGTAATTCTTTCGCCCGGTTCTAGATCGGACATACTCCGCGGAAAAACCCGTCGTGTGACGGCAACCTCCCGCATCAACGCATATCATGGCTTGCGCAGCTTGGTACACAAGCCATTTGCAGCCGAGACTTATTGTAGCACATGGATTCGCCGGTTGCAAGGGCTTTTTGTAAAAAAAATAAAATTTTTCAAAAGTTTTTCGGCTATATGCCAAACGCGTTTTACCATAGCCGTTCCCCTGCCGCTTTTCAGAAGGCGAATGCCCCCGGAGCAGGCGTTTTCTCCCCCGCTTCGGGGCATCGATACATCAATAGTAATAGTAAGGCCCGTAGCTGTAGCCAAACGCGTGGCTGTGACCAGTGGCGTAAAACATCACTCCCAGCAGAACAATGATCGCAATCACACTGAGCACCGTGCTCACAGCCACCAGAATCAGTTTGGCCCTGGCCCAGTTGCGTTTACTGGTGCTGGTACCGGCGCCGAAGCTCCAGATCAGCAGCACCACCAGATTCACAATGGGAATCGCGGTAAGAATCAGGCTCCACAGCCACTCCAGCGTCTTCACCGGCGGTTCCGGTTCGTCGACGTCGGGATCCGGCGCAGGCGGGGCCGGGCGCTGGTAGCAGGGCTCGCCGTACGTCGGCGGAGGCGGAGGCGTTGCCGGGCCGCCGGTTACCCCGGCACCAAATTCCCAGGAGGCACTGTGCTGTTCCGGTGCGCCGGAAGGATGTTCCGTCCTCTCGATCGGCTGGCCGACCGGTTCTTCGGGCTGTGCCGGTTCCGGCGCGGGCGCACCGCACACCGGGCAGGTCAGTGCATCCGGCTCCAGATAACTGCCGCACTGTTTGCAATACATACTTGATTCCTCCTTCGCATCACTTTTTCGCCGGCTGTTCCCGCAGGCGCTCCTCGATGCCTGCCTCCGGGGTAATATAGCCGGTCTCGTATTTTTCATAGAGTACCATGCCGGGCTTCAGATCGCCGGTCTTGCGGATGTTACGCACCTCGGTGTAGTCCACCGCAACCTTTGCGCCACCGTTCAGGCTGGAATGCACCACCGCCAGCATGGCCGCTTCGTTCTGGGTGGTGAGAGGGATGTCCTTTCCTTCGCTCATCACCACGGTATGGCTGCCGGGGGCATCCTTCACATGGAACCAGAGATCCTTGCCCCGGGCGGTGTGCAGGGTGAGCTTGTCGTTCTGCAGGTTGTTGCGGCCCACCAGAATCAGGAAGCCGTCCGAAGAGCGGTAACGATAGAAGTCCGCCGGCTTCTGCTTTTTGTCCCGGATCTTGTAATACTTCAGATAGCCCTGGCTTTTCAGCTCGGCGCGAATCTCACCCAGCGCCTGCTCGCCGGTGGCGGTCTCCACCTCATAGAGCACGGTGCCCAGATATTCAATCTCCCGCTCGCCTTCCTCCAGCAGCTTTTTCAGCATCTTGGCGGCAGTCTGCTTTTTCTTGTATTCCTTGAAATACTTCTGGGCGTTGCCCACGCCGTTCAGCCGGGCGTCCAGCGGAATCTCGATGGTCTGGCCATCGTAGTAGTTCAGCACCTGAACGCTGCGCATGCCCTTGTCCACCGCCCAGAGGTTCGCCTGCAGCAGCTCACCGTACAGCCGCAGCTGGTCGGCCTTGCCGCTCTGGGCCAGTTCTTCTTTTCGGGCGGCCTGCTTGCGGATGGCCCGCTCATGCAGGTTCTTCACAGTCTTGGCCAGATCCTTGCTCTTCTGGCGCAGCCGCTCGGCCCGATCCTTGGTGGAGTAGTAGCCCTCCAGCATGGTGCTGAAGCTGTCGTAATGGGTCAGCCGCTGCTCGCCGTACTGGGTAAGGGGGGTAAAGCTGAACTCCACCGGCTTGCCGGTCTCATCACAGGCAAGGCAGGGCTTGCCGCCCGCCTCGTAATCCGCCTTGATGCCGTCGATGGCAGCAATCAGCGCGGTCTTTTCGCTCTCGGTGAGCATATCCGCCTGGGCCGCGCTTTCGCCCAACGCCCGGAAGGCCGCCTCCCGGCAGATTACCGGCCCCACGCCGGCGCAGCTGCGCATGAGCGCATCCGCCACCGGCAGATCCTTCTGGCAGGCGGCAGCCACCAGCCCGGCGCTGCTCACCGCGAACAGATCCGGCTTGTTGGGCTTCTGGGGCAGAGTGTATGCAAGGCCCGGCAGCAGCTGGCGGATCTGGGAATCCTCAAAATCCACCCGCTTGAGGGCGTCGATGATGCGGCCGTCCTGCACCAGCACCAGGTTGGAATACCGGCCCATCAGCTCCACCGCCAGAATGTTGCGAACCAGATCGCCCATCTCGTTGGTGCACTGGAATTCAAAGAAGGCCAGCCGATCCCCCGGCTCCACCCGCAGCTCCACCAGCCGGCCACCGGTCAGATGCTTGCGCAGCAGCATGCAGAAGCTGGGCGGAACCGCCGGATTTTCAAAGGTGTCCTGGGTCAGGCAGGCCCGGGCGGAACCGCTGCGGGCGGAAAGCAGCAGCTTGAAGGTATCGGTCCGGGTACGCAGCGTAATGACCACCTCGTCCCGGGTGGGTTCGAAGATCTTGTCGATCTTGGCGTCCAGCAGGGTTTGTTTCAGTTCGCGGGCCGTGAGGGCCAGCAATGCGGCATCCAATGCCATGAGTCTCACCTCTTTGTAAAAAAAGCGGCCGTGCCGGGCGGCACGGCCTGCTTGCAGTCAACTTGATTCACCGGCTGCGCAGCGCCGCTTCTGCGGCGTCCACATCAGCCAGACCGGAAAATTCCATCGTGATATTCCTGTGGTGGGTGTGACCATTGCGGTAATAGGTCTCCACCTGCCCATTGGAAAGGATCAGATCACCGGTCCCGTCCGGATAATAGCGCTTTTCCACGCCCTGAACCGAATCCAGCTCCCAGGAGCTTACCCGGCCTCGGGTCACCACCAGAACACGCTGATCGGTAACCGCATAGACGATCTCTTCCGGTTTGGGGCCGCCCACCTGCGGGAACAGCAGCTTGATGCCCACCAGAATGAACGGAATGCCGAACAGCGGAAACACAATTCCGAAAATACCCGCGCCCGCTGTCAGCGTTTGAAGCGCCATCAGCTCCCAGAAGCAGGCAAAACCCAGGAAAAACACCGCGAACAGCTTGCCCGCGCCCCGGGGCCCGTGCAGCTTTTTGGGGCTTCCGGACCAGAGCAGCCGCTCGCCGGGAGCCAGCTGGCGGGCCAGCAACGCCTGCGCATCGCTTGCCGCCGCACGGGGGCGGGGTGGTTCCTGTTCCGGCTCCTGCCGTACAGGGGATGAGGGTTCGCCAAACATTTCCTCGTTATAACCCACGCTGCTGTTTTCCCGTTCCTGCCACATGGCGTTGCCTCCTTACTATTATAAATAGGAAAAGGGGTCCTTGTTGCGCCGGCTGCAGATGACCCGAAGCCCGCTGAAACGGCGGCTCAGGTGATCCGCCAACACCGGCACGATGGGAAATTCCGTGCAGTAATGGCCGGCCACGATCAGGCTCAGGCCCATGGCCCGGGCATCAATGGCATCGTGATGGCTGGCTTCGCCGGTGAGCAGAGCATCCGCTCCGGCTGCTGCCGCATCGGCCAACATGCTGCCGCCGCTGCCTCCGATCATCGCCAGCCGGCGGATGGGCTTGCCCGCGTCCACCAGCTTCACATGAGCATTCAACCGGCTCTGGCACAGCGCCGCCAGCGCCTTTGCGTCGGTGGGCTCCACGCTGCCCACCCGGCCGATCCCCTCTTCCCCGAAGGGTTCCGGGTCTTCCGCCTCAAACAGCCGGGCCAACACATCGTTCACACCGCCCTCTGCCGCATCCAGATTGGTGTGCATGCAGATGGCGGAGATGTTTTTCTTCACCAGCCGGAAGGCCACGTCCCGCCGGGCCAGGGTACGCAGCGGTTTGAAGATCACCGGATGATGGGCCACAATCAGCTGGCAGCCCTGCAGTTCTGCCTCGGCCACCACCTCATCGGTGATGTCCAGCGCCACCAGAACGCTGGTCACCTCGGCGCCGCAGTCCACCAGCAGGCCCACATTGTCCCAGCTTTCCGCCAGCTCCTTCGGGGCCAGCTGCTCCAGACATTCGCAGATCTCGCGCACTCTTGCCATTGGGGTTCTTCCTCCTTTACGCTTCGCCTTCCAGCTGCCGCAGCAGCCGGTCTGCCCGCTGCGCACCGGCCGGATCGTTTTCCAGCCCGCGGCGGAATTTCTTCAGCCGTTCCAGCTGCTGGGCCCGGTATTCCGCCGCGCCCGGCTGATCCTGCGTCAATCCCAGAAGGCATTCCGCGTCGGCGGGCTGCTTCGCCTGGCCGGTGTACACCGCGTCCATCACCGCATACCAGCGGTGTGCCGCGCACACCAGCCGCTCGGCGTTCAACGAAAAGCCGTTTTCCCACAGCCAGCGCCGGAGCACCGGAGCCTTGGTGGCCGGGATCAGCACCAGCTGAGTTTTCTCCGCCTTCACCCAGGGTGCGGCGGTGAGCATCTCGATGGCGGTCTGGGCGCTTACGCCCGCAATCACCACCGCCTGCGCCTCGCCGGGAGCCAGCACGCTCAGGCCATCGCCCAGGCGAAGCTCCACATGCGCAAGGCAGCCCGCTTCCTCGCAGGTTTTCTGCGCGGTGGAAAGCGGCCCGGGGCGAAGATCCGCGGCGATCACCCGCCGGGCCCGGCCGGTGCAGGCCAGATAGGCCGACAGCTTGCCGTGGTCGCAGCCAATGTCCGCCGCGGTGTCGCAGGGGCGAACCAGATCCGCCGCCGCCTGCAGTCGTTCGTCCAGTTTTGGGGCGATCATTCGTTGCCGAAGTGCTTGTTCAGCTTGGCCACCAGCTCGTCGGCGTTGGTGCCGTGAACCATGCAGGCCTCCTCAATGGTCTCGCCGCGGGCAGAGGGGCAGCCCAGGCAGTGCATGCCGATCTCCAGGAAGAAGGGAGCCACGGAGCCGTCGGTGTCCAGAATATCGCCGATGATGGTATTTTTGGTAATGATCATGATGTTCGATCTCGCTTTCCTTTTCAAACTCGGGCGGCTGTGCGTGCCGCCGGTACTTATACTATACCCAATTTCTCCATATTTTGCAACCGTCAGGCCCCGCAAAACAGCGCAAAGCTCTGCAGTGCAGCCGCGGCGCTCACGAACACTGCCGCGCAGCGCACGCCCCGGCTCACATCCCGCCGGGCGCAGAAGGCATTCTGTTCCCCCAGCAAAAGCAGCAGGATGGGCAGAACCGGCAGCAGATAACGGCCCTGAATGCCGAACACGGTGGTGGCGTTGATGGGCGTCCAGATCAGCGCGGCCACAACCATGAGCCCCGCCACCGACAAAGCCACCAGGCCCATCACCCAGCGGGCGGGCTGGTTCAGCCGGGCAGGCTGTTCCGCCCGGCGCACCGAAGCGCACACCGGAACCAGCAGCAGCAGGATGGTCAGGCTCCAGCTCAATGTCAGCTTGTGCACAATGGGCTCGCCGGGCAGCGCCCCCACCAGCCCCTGCAGGTAAACGGGAAGCTGTTCGGTGATCGTGTTGGCCAGCAGCTTGATCGTCTGGCTCAGATGGCTCAGAATATAGCCCACGCTGAAGGTGTAGATGGATTCGCCATTGGGCTGAATTCCGGCAGCCAGCTCCTCCGGAGTAAAGGTCTGTCCGCTGTTTGCCAGCACCCAGACAGCCGTACCCCCGCCTGCCAGCAGGATCAGACCGCAGGCGCCCAGCGCCGCCCACTTGAACCAGCGTTTTTTATGCAGCTTGTACCAGGCAATACCGCACAGTGCCACCAGCACCAGTGCAGGCAGCACTGCCAGCCGGATGCGCTCGGTATCCACGCTGCGGAAGGTGTAAGCCACCGTCTCGCCGTTGACCATCAGCCAGCTGGCCAGAGCCGCCACACACACCAGAGCCTTGAAGATGCGGCTGCGCAGCTTTCCGCCCAGCTGTTCCGCTCCAATGGGGAACACCAGCGCCACCATGCCCAGATAGATGGCTTTGGCCGGAGCCAGCAGCGCCGCCAGCACCAGAAGCGCCGCACAGCGGCCGATGCTCACCTGCTTTTTCTCTGTCAGGGCACTCACACAGAGCGCCGTGAACAGGAAGGCCATGCCCAGAACCGTGGTGTCCGCCGAAAAGCTGCCCGCCAGCGAAAGGCCCATGGGCAGCAGAGCCGCCGCACCAAAGATCTCCTTGCTGCCCTGGGGTGCGATTTTCACTGCCAGAGCCGTCAGTGCGGTATAGCAGGCCACGCTGAACAGCCGGCCCATCCACAGCATGGGATAGAAGCCCAGGCCCAGCAGCCGGGCCAGCAGAATTCCCAGCGCCTGGGGCAGATACTGGGCCGGAAGCGGATTGGAGGGCGCCACCACATCCACCCGCTCGGTGAGCTGGCCGCTGTTGCCAAAACCACCCGGATGATCCAGAATCTGCTTGTAACCGAACACGCCGATCTCGCCGGATTTGTTCAGCATATAGGGTGCATCACAGCTGCGCATGGGCAGGGTGTAGGTTCCCTTGCCCCAGTTATCGTAGCCCGTTTCCACACCGGGCTGCCCCATCATCCGGCTGGCCATGGAATAGGCTCCCGCCAGATGGGTGTACTCGTCCGGCCCCGCCATGGGGGGCGTGATCAGCGACCAGGCCAGACCCAGCGCCGCCACCGCATAGGCCACACAGGCCGCCGCGCCGGCTTTTTTGCAGAAGATCAGCCACCAGGCCCCCATGACTGCCGCAAACAGCACCACAGCCACCGGGATACACAGCCACAAACCGATGCTGCCGCTGTAATTGGTGATGTATTGCAAAGCCGCAGTGGCTCCGCCCTCCGGCTGCACCGTACCGCCCGTCAGCGGGAAGGCCGGATTCGCCGCATTGGCGCTCACCGCCGCGTCCGGATCCGGCACAAAGGGAATCTGGTTTTCGTCCAGCTCCACCTCCTGCGGCATGGGGCCGGTGCCGTACACAAGGCCCAGCACATCCTCCGCGGTGGCAGGCTCGTAGTAAATGTGAAGTGTATAGCGGGTGGCGTCCTTTTCCGGGAACACCGGCTGTTCAAACACAATGCCCTGAAAATCCAGACCCAGAATTTCGGTCATATCCAGTGCCGCACCGGTCAGCCGCTGGCCGCTTTCGTCCAGAAGATCCACATACAGGGTACCGTGCACCACCCGATCCAGGCTGGAAAAATACAGACGCACACCGTAAAGCGGCGTGTCCGGCCCCGCAAGGATGCCCTGCGTCCAGCCTTCGGCCGGGTCAGCCGCCAGCATCACCTGGTTTTCCGCGTAATAATCATGCACCTGGTAGTATTCCGACTGGCCGTTCACGGTATGGATCACATTGTAGGCGGTCCAGGCCAGGGCCAGCGCGGTGATCGCCGCCACCAGAAGGCCTGCGGCTGCCAGCCGCCAGCGCTTTTTTGCTGCTTGGTTCGATGCCATAACAGGGCTCCTTCGTTTTTTCGGCAGGGTGCCGTTTTTTTCAGAAGCTGCGGCCTTTGCCCGCATGCTCCTACCTTATTATATATTATATACAGACAGATCGATCCGCACCTCTCTGCTGCCTGTTCATTGTACCGTAAATGCCGCGAAAACACAAGGCCGCGCCCCGGGCACAGAAAAAGCCCCCGGTTTGATACCGGGGGCTTTGGATCGCAAAGAAACGAAAAACGGATCAGCCGTTCTCCTTCATCTTGGCGAAGCACTCGCTGCAGTAAACGGGGCGATCCTCGCGGGGCTGGAAGGGCACGCGAGCAACCTTGCCGCAAGCGGCGCAGGTAGCCTCGAACATCTCACGGGTGCCGCGGGTGGCGTTCTTGCGAGCGTCACGGCAGGCCTTGCAGCGCTGGGGCTCGTTCTCGAAGCCACGGCTGGCGTAGAACTCCTGCTCGCCGGCGGTGAACACAAACTCCTTACCGCAGTCTTTGCATACCAGGGTCTTATCTTCGTACATGCTAGATTCTCCTCTGCATTCTGTTTTTTTGCCCGCGGAAGGATTTCAACCGACACCTTTGGAATTGACCAATGCTCTAAATGTTAAGCTACAGGGGCATATATTCTTACAGGCCGTTCGCCCATAATTCAAAAATAGATTGTTAACCACGCGCTTCTTTCAGCTTGCGACGCAGGCGGGAAAGTGCATTTTCCACCGACTTGGGGCTTCTGCCCAGCGCCTGAGCGATCTGCTCGTAGCTGCAGCCGCTCAAAAACAGCTCCAGCACCTCCTGCTCGAAGGGAGAAAGCCGGGTCTGAATGGTCTGCAGGGTGTCCTGCAGCTGCTCATTCTGGATGGCAAGCTCCTCCGGGCCCGGGGTGGTGTCCTCCTCGCTGAGGGGGACGCTCTGGTTCAGCGGCCCGTGCTTTTTGCGGCCCGCCGCCCGCCGGGCGGTGCGAATCGCATTCTGGATACACCGGCCCGCGTATGTGCCAAACGAGGCCCCTTCACCGGGGCGATAGCTGCGGATGGCGGCAAACAGGCCGATAATTCCTTCCTGCACCGCGTCATCCAGATCCAGCCCGGGGCATACCCCCGCGGCCGCGTGACTGCGGATCACCGGCATCATGTGGGCCAGCACGGCGGCAAGCGCGGCTTCCTGCCCTGCCTTGGCCTGCTGAAGCAATTCTGGAGTGATCTGAGTCATATTCGGCGACCTGAACCGGCCTGCCCAAAACGACGCGCCGGACCTCTGTGTGACATAATAAAAGCATACCGTTTTGCCCAACGTTTGTCAAATGGGATACTCGACAATTTTTGGAGCAATTTCACAGGCAAATTCACCAATTCCCTACCTTCTTTGTGCGGTATGGAAAAAGTTTTGTCTGTTTGTTACCACTCTATCACAGAAAAGTCCACAGGTCAATGAAAAAATAGTGACAGTTTCTGCCTTTTTGTGTATAAAAATCCCAAGGTTTTTAATGGGATATTCCATTTTTTCCGTACAGATTCCAGAATTGCCACACAAAAATCAGCACAAAAGTTGTTTTTCCAACATATCTTCCGTTTCAAATACGGTATCATCATAGCTGTCCGCAGGCGTCGGCGGGCACCATTTGAGTAAATTTCCGGCGCACTTTTATCCCCATGAACAAGGAGACGTTCAACCATGGAACAGAAAATGTTTTGCTATCAGTGCCAGGAAACCGCCGGCTGCCGGGGCTGCACCCAATCCGGTGTGTGCGGCAAGACCCCCGATGTGGCCGCCATGCAGGATCTGCTGATGTATGTGAGCCGGGGCATCTGCGCGGTGACCACCACACTGCGCGGCGAAGGCCGCGAAGTGCCCACCGCAATCAACCAGCTGATCACCCTGAACCTGTTTGCCACCATCACCAACGCCAACTTCGACAAGGAAGCCATTGTGGCCCGCATCCGCGCCACGCTGGACGCAAAGCAGGAGCTGCTCAGCCAGCTGGATCACACGGCCGATCTGCCCGAAGCCGCCCTGTGGGACGGCAGCGGCGACTGGGAGCAGAAAGCCCAAACCGTGGGTGTGCTGTCCACCGAAAACGAGGATATCCGTTCCCTGCGGGAACTGATCACCTACGGCCTGAAGGGTCTTTCCGCCTATTCCAAGCATGCCAACGCCCTGCTGGAGCAGGACGAAGAGCTGGATGCCTTTTTGCAGCGCGCACTGGCCGCCACGCTGGACGACAGCCTCACGGTGGACGATCTGGTTGCCCTGACGCTGGAAACCGGCAAATACGGTGTGACCGGCATGGCCCTGCTGGACAAAGCCAACACCTCCGCCTATGGCAACCCGCAGGTGACCCGGGTAAACATCGGCGTGGGCAAAAACCCGGGTATTCTGGTTTCCGGCCATGACCTGCGGGATCTGGAAATGCTGCTGGAGCAGACCCAGGGCACCGGCGTGGACGTTTACACCCATTCCGAAATGCTGCCCGCCCATTACTATCCGGCGTTCCAGAAGTATCCCAACTTTGTGGGCAACTATGGTAACGCCTGGTGGAAGCAGAAGGAGGAGTTCGAGAGCTTCAACGGCCCCATTCTGATGACCACCAACTGCATCGTTCCCCCCAAAGCCAGCTACAGGGATCGGCTGTACACCACCGGCGCTGCCGGGTATCCGGGCTGCAGGCACATCCCCGGTGAGATCGGGCAGACCAAGGACTTTTCCGCCATCATCGAACAGGCAAAGACCTGCCCCGCCCCCACCCAGATCGAGACCGGCGAAATTGTGGGCGGCTTCGCCCATGCGCAGGTGCTGGCGCTGGCCGATCAGGTGGTGGATGCGGTGAAGAGCGGCGCCATCAAAAAGTTCGTGGTCATGGCCGGCTGTGACGGCCGCGCCAGAAGCCGGGATTATTACACCGAGTTTGCCAAAGCACTGCCCCGGGATACCGTGATCCTCACCGCAGGCTGCGCCAAGTACAAATACAACAAGCTGCCCCTGGGTGACATCGGCGGCATCCCCCGGGTGCTGGATGCGGGCCAGTGCAACGACTCCTACTCGCTGGCGGTGATCGCTCTGAAGCTGAAGGAAGTCTTTGGCCTTGCCGACATCAATGACCTGCCCATTGTGTACAACATTGCCTGGTACGAACAGAAAGCAGTGATTGTGCTGCTGGCCCTGCTGCATCTGGGCGTGAAGAACATCCATCTGGGGCCCACCCTTCCTGCCTTCCTGAGCCCCAACGTGGCCAAGGTGCTTGTGGAGAATTTCGGTATCGCAGGCATCGGCACCGTGGAGGATGACCTGAAGCTGTTCTTCGGGGAAAACGCCTGAGCCAAACCGGCAGTGCGATCCCGGAAAACCGCATAAAAACCGCCGGGCTTCCAGAATAGACGGAAGCCCGGCGGTTTTATTGCATCTTCTCCATCACAAAATTGGTGAGCCGGATTCCCCTGCGCTCCACCTGCTGCTCTTTTACCACCCGATATCCCCTCTTTTCAAAAAAGGGGCGGGCCGTAATGGAGGCATGGGTCACAATGGTGCCCGCCACAGTCTGTTCCAGCCGGTTGCACAGTGCGGTGGCAATGCCCTGGCCCTGATAATCCTTATGCACATAGAGCCGGTCCAGATAACCATCGGCAGCCATGTCGGCAAAGCCAACGAGCACTTCTCCCTCCAGCGCCACAAGGCTGAAATGCTCCTGCAGCGACCGGTTCCAGGCATCCAGATCCGGGCTTCCATCCGCCCAGGCATCCAGCTGAGCCGGGGCGTAGTCCCGGCGGTTCACAGTATGCACCGTATCGTAAAACAGCCGGGTAATCGCTTCGCAATCCTCCGGCCGGTATTCCCGGAGCTCCATGTTTTCTTCCTCCCTCTGCCTGTTCTGTGGGGATTTCCTGTGTCTGCCCCACTGTTTTTATTATAACGCAGCCGCTTTCTTTTTGAAAATCCGCAACCGTGATTTTCTCTTTACAGGTATGGAATATCCCCCATACCTCCAGAATTCAAGATACAAATCGTAATTTAACAAAATATAAATACGATTTGTATCAAATTCGTTTGTCTCGAATGCTCCCTTTGCGTGTATACCCACTCATACCAGGGGAAAAGCCGGGCGAGCTTCTCCGCTGTGCCCGGCTCCTGCCTGTTCTTTTGATCTGTTCTCACAGCTCCAGCTGATCCGGCGCAGCTTCCGTCTCTTCCGAAGGTGCTGCCTGCTGATGCCGGCTTACCTGCCTCAGCAGGCCCTCAATCTCCTCCTCGGTGATGGTGGAATCCACCGTGTTTCCGCCATCATAAATTTTCACCAGAATCCAGCTGCAGAATCCGTCGTCCAGATTTGCCCACGCATAGTAGTTCCGGCCCTTGCAGGCGCCATCGTAGGTAAAGCCTTCCCCGCAGAACAGGAAATCTCCGGTGTCGGTTACTTTGAACTCCGACATCGGGTCGCCAATATCTTCACTGCCGGTATAGTTCACTTCTTCCTCGATTACCATATCCCAGAAGAACAGGTCGTTGGAGTCAACGGTTATCCACATCGGATAGCAGACCAGCCGATCCAGCTCTTCATTGTAAAAATTCACCTGGTCATATCCGGAAGATTCCAGCTCATAGCCTTCCGGGGCTGCAACATCCACATAATAGCCCCTCTCCTGAATGGTGAAGGTGCCATCTCCATTGTCCGGATTTCCTTCCTGAAGCCGCTGGTCCTGCTCCGCTGCTTCCTTTGCACCTTCCGGCAGCACACAGGGCTCCACCGGTTCATAAGAGGTATAATCCATCGTTACTTCCGCGTTCCGGATCCCCAGGGTAAACGCCTCATCCCCCATCAGGCCGGACAATGCCTGCGAGACGTCTTCGCCGATCACCTCTGCGTTCAGACAAACCGCCGGGGCGTCCTCCAGCTCGATCACTTCCTCGTCAATGGAAAACTGCTCTGCGGGCAACTCCCAGATGGCACCGGAGCCGCTTTCCCCTGTCTGCTGGAACTTCTCCAGCTCCGATCGGGTCCAGTTGCCCTCCACATTTCAACACTTATTTTTTATCCAGTGAGCAAGAAAAAAAGCCGCCACGATCCGCCCCGGTCGTCTTCTCTGCCATAGCCGGAACGGTGCTGATTGGAACAGTCGAAGTCATCATGTGCCGTAATAAAATTCATGCAAAAAGCCCTTGACTCTATGGTTACCATAGGGTTTATTCTGACACAGGACGCTTTTTACCGACAGAAAAGAAAACTATTTTATCGGCAAAGCAGCGCCGTATGGGGAAACCACAATCCTGTATGACGCAGGAAGAATGAAGGAGGAAATTATATTGGAATTTGAGATTATCAAAGACATCCTTTCGGTGTTGGGAAATGTGATCAACGGCCTTTCCGGAATCATCATGGGCCTCAGCTTCGGGTTTCTATCCGCCCCCACAGCACTGGGCTATTGCGCGGGCATCATCGGCATGCTGGCCTTCAAGACGGTGATTCCCATCAACATTCAGGGCGAAACCATCGTTCTTGCGGGAAGCGTTGGCAAAAACTTCCGCGAACGCATCAGCATCGTGTTTTACAGCGGTGTGATCATGGTAATTCTGGGCGGCCTGGGCCTGCTCCAGCGCATTGTGGATTTCGCGGGCTCCTCCATCATTTCCGGCATGGAGGCCGGTGTGGGCATCATCGTCATTCGTGTGGCCATTGATCTGATCAAAGAGAGCAAGAAAACCGGCGCCGTCTCGCTGGTTTCCGCCTTTGCCGCCTATTTCCTCACCAAGGACCTGAACTGGACACTGGTCATCAGCATGGCAGCCAGCATCGCCTGTTTCCTGATTCTGAACAAGGGCCCCATGGAGGAGGTAAAGGAAGAAAGCAAATTCAAGTTCTTCAAGCCTGTTACAAACTTCAACGTCATTCGTGGCGCTCTTGCCCTGGCCTGCCTGTCCATCGGCACAAACATCGCTTACAGCGGCATCGTTTCCGGCATGGCGGGAATGGAAAACCCGAACGTGGACGGCCTGACCATCTATTCCGGTGCGGCGGACATTCTGACCGGCCTGTTCGGCGGTACGCCTGTTGAAATCACCCTTTCCTCCACAGCAGCAGCGCCCCATCCGGTGGCGGCCGGCATTCTGCTGATGGTGGTGATGGCGCTGATCCTCTTCGCACGTCTTGTTCCGAAGATTGCGCGGTTTATCCCGGCGGTCTCCATTTCCGGTTTCCTGTTCGTACTGGGCTCCATGGTCAGCGTTCCCCAGTATGCCGCAGCCACCTTTGAGGGTGCAAGCCAGGCGGATGCTCTGGCCGGCGGCGCCACCATTGCCGTTACCGCGCTGATCGATCCCTTTGTGGGGCTTCTGGCAGGTATTGTAATTCGATTCCTGTCCGTTGTATCCGGACTCGCGGTCTGATAGCAGAAAGGAACTCACAGTGAATATTCTTCATGGCAACATCCTGTTTTCAAAAAGCTACGACGAGCTGGTCACCTATGAAGACAGTTATCTGATTGTGGAAAACGGAAAAGTCCGGGAAATCTGCAGCGTTCTTCCGGAGCAGTATAAAGGCGCAGAGGTCACGGACTACGGAAAAGGCGTGATTATTCCCGCCTTTTCGGACCTGCATGTCCATGCTTCCCAGTATATCGAGCGGGGTCTTGGAATGGACATGCTTTTGTCGGACTGGCTGAACGAGTACACCTTCCCGCAGGAGGCCCGCTTTGCGGACATGGACTACGCCCGGCCGATCTACGACGCCTTCATTGACGACATGATCAGGCACGGCACCTTCCATGCCTGCATTTTTGCCACCATCCATCGGGAAGCCACCTCTTATCTGATCCGCCGCATGGAGGAGCGCGGCCTTTACGGCTATGTGGGCAAGGTGAACATGGACATCGCTTCGCCCGATTATTTGTGCGAAACGGTGGAGGAATCCCTCCGGGAGACGGAGCAGTATCTGGCCGACTGCACAGGTCACAAAACCGCAAAGCCCATCATTACCCCGCGGTTTGCTCCCACATGCAGCGAAGCGCTGGTAAAGGGTCTGGGCGCTCTGGGCAAAAAGTATCAGGTGGGCCTGCAGACCCATCTGGTGGAATCCCGCTGGGAGGCCCAGGAGGCCCTGCGGGTTTACCCCGGCTACAAGTGCGACACGGAGATTTACGAAAAAGCGGGACTGATGGAGAACGGCCCGGTTGTGGGCGCACACTTTATTTTCCCCGCCAAAGAGGACATCGAAATCATCAAACGTCACGGCGGCCATACCGTTCACTGCCCGGATGCAACTACCAACATCATTGCCGGGATCATGGGCGTTTCCGCCCTTCACAGCGACGGCGTGAACATTACCCTTGGCACCGATGTGGGCGGCGGCCATTCCATGGGCATCTATACACAGATCGGCCGTGCCGTGCAGCTGTCCAAGCTGAAGTGGTTCTACGAGCCGGAAAACGCCAGCCCCATCCCCTTCACCAACGCCTTTTATCTGGCCACAAAAGCCGGCGGACAGGTGTTCGGAAAGGTGGGCAGCTTCGAAAAGGATTATGTGTTTAATGCACTGGTCATCGACGGCATGGAAGATCTGAACATTCCGCTGACGCCTGCGCAGGTCGTGGAGCGGTTCTGTTACATCGGAACCACCGACAACATCAGGGCCCGGTATCTGGGCGGCAGGTGCATCGGCTGACACGGCCCTTGACAAAAATGCAATTCCACCCTATCATGACAACCGTCGAGACCGGCGGTTGTCATCTTTTTTTTGCTGGCAACATGGGAGGTGTGTTATGAAGGAGTATCTGCGAATCGGGGAACTGGCCCGCTTGTTCCATGTGGATGTGCAAACCCTGCGGCTGTATGAGGAAAAGGGGCTTTTGCTGCCGCAGGGCCGAGAGGAAGGAAGCAACTATCGCTACTACAAGTTCGACCAGTCTTACTCTTTGGCGCTGATCCGCTATCTGCGCCGTCTGGGCTGCCCTCTGTCGGAGATCAGCGGCTTTATGGGCCAGCGCAGCTTCACGGAAACCTGTTCCTATCTGCGGCATCAGTCCAGCAATCTGCGCGAGCAGCTTCAGGAACTGTTGCGGCTGGATGCGGTGATTCAGACGAAAATCGCCTTTACAGAGCAGGAGCTGGAAAACCTCTGCGTTGAAAAAATCAGCGTCGAGCGCTTGGATGCCATCCCGTACATTGCCCTTGGAAACCTGAGCGAGGTTTTCTCCAACGAGCTGTTCTATCTTTACCCCACCCTGGCCTTTTATCAGGGCGAGGAGCAGTCCTTCGGCGCTTATCTCATCGGTGAAGTTCCCGAGGCTTCCCAGCATTCGGTTCATGAGATCCCGGCGGGCAATTACCTGACCGGCTACCATGCCGGGCCTTACTCCAGCATCTGGGAGACCTTTACCCGGATGCGCAGCGCCACACAGCTGCCTTTGGCAGAGGATGTCATCTGCATCAACATCATCGACCAGTTTGTGGAGGTAAATCCCCAGAATTATATTACGAAGATATTGATTAGAATTCTGGACGATGGTGGCTCTATATAAAATTCAATGCTGCCAGGCAGCAAAGAGTACTTCTTCCCCCTTCACGATTTTCTCTTCACTTCCCGACGGCCCGGGCAGTGTACGTCAGGGAAGCGTAGAAAATAAACAGCGAACGGGAAAAAGCCCCCGAATGCAATTGCATTCGGGGGCTTTCAGTTTGCGTAATGAAACAGGTAATCGCCGCTCTTCTTATTCCGTGGGCCAAGCAGGAAATTACTCAAGTGAAACGGAAACAGCCGGCCAATCAGCCGAGCAATATGAAATCCGTGCCGCAAAGCGACACACCTTACTTCTTCACTCTTCACTATTTGTTATTCACTTTCAAAAATCCCGAGCGGGGAGCACAAAATCAGTGAAGAGTGAAAAGTGAATGGTAAACAAGGAAAAATCCCGAACGCTTACGCATTCGGGATTTTTGAGTTTGTGGGATGAAATTGATGCCCGAAAAAGCTGTACGCTTCTCTGTGTAACAATCAGCAAAATAACCCCGCCATACAAACTCCTCATGCGTACTTTGTACAGAGGATGACTACCGTAAGTTATTACTAAACTATCGAGATAAGATTTCTCCCCACGCTCTCCGTGCGGAGGGCGACACCGGTGCCCTTGTTCAGTGCATCCACCAGCGTGTATTTCTATCCACGCCCTCCGTGTGGAGGGCGACCGCGATGCTGCGCATCCGCTTCATGTCAGCCAGATTTCTATCCACGCCCTCCGTGTGGAGGGCGACCGGCCACGCTGATGGCGTCAGTAAGCGCCATCTTATTTCTATCCACGCCCTCCGTGTGGAGGGCGACGAGTGGGAATTGAATGTTTCCACGGGAGAAAAGGAATTTCTATCCACGCCCTCCGTGTGGAGGGCGACCCCGAAAAGGCATGGGAAAAAATCGTCCTCGAAGAGATTTCTATCCACGCCCTCCGTGTGGAGGGCGACGTCAAACGGGTGGTTTCTGCCGTGCGCGCATTCCTATTTCTATCCACGCCCTCCGTGTGGAGGGCGACGACAGCGGGCTTGCGGTCTTTGATGGATTTATGGATTTCTATCCACGCCCTCCGTGTGGAGGGCGACCGTGAAAGGGTTTGACCTGTCGGACTGCGTACAGGATATTTCTATCCACGCCCTCCGTGTGGAGGGCGACAGCGCGTCCAATGGAATCCTGGGCGCGATTTTTGATTTCTATCCACGCCCTCCGTGTGGAGGGCGACTGCGGGGAGAAAGAAAAAGACCCCGAGAAAATCAATTTCTATCCACGCCCTCCGTGTGGAGGGCGACCATAGCACTTATAAACAAGGCGATCAGCGGAATATTTCTATCCACGCCCTCCGTGTGGAGGGCGACAACCCCTACGACGTGACCACCGCAGACCAGCTTATATTTCTATCCACGCCCTCCGTGTGGAGGGCGACGCAGCAGGCAGTTCACGACACTGGTAACCAGTGTGATTTCTATCCACGCCCTCCGTGTGGAGGGCGACCGCGCAGAGCTGAATGCAGCCAACCATGGAACGGTATTTCTATCCACGCCCTCCGTGTGGAGGGCGACCATTATGATCGAAGTGGACGGCGAGCAGCTTGTGATTTCTATCCACGCCCTCCGTGTGGAGGGCGACGGCGTACTGCGACCCGAAGCAGCTGCGGACTGAAATTATTTCTATCCACGCCCTCCGTGTGGAGGGCGACTTGCATCGACCTACGCAACGGCAAGATAACGCAATTTCTATCCACGCCCTCCGTGTGGAGGGCGACTGTGGCGAACAACCTTAAGCAGGCAGCGACCACCGAATTTCTATCCACGCCCTCCGTGTGGAGGGCGACCGACAGCGAACCCACCGTTTGGCGCATCCGCAAGGTATTTCTATCCACGCCCTCCGTGTGGAGGGCGACGGCTGTTTGCCGGGCTGCTGGGCGTGATAATCCATATTTCTATCCACGCCCTCCGTGTGGAGGGCGACACAGCCAACCCCTGCACAGCTTCAGGCCCGGGCAATTTCTATCCACGCCCTCCGTGTGGAGGGCGACGGCACATTTGCGGACGTGCTCAATTGGGGCTCTCAGATTTCTATCCACGCCCTCCGTGTGGAGGGCGACGCTCTCAGGAAGGCGAACGCTTTGGCGTAACCATATTTCTATCCACGCCCTCCGTGTGGAGGGCGACACCTACCTGTAGCCCGCAAACACCACTGTCCTGTATTTCTATCCACGCCCTCCGTGTGGAGGGCGACAATCAGCCGTACATCCCGCCCACCGGCGCAGAACTATTTCTATCCACGCCCTCCGTGTGGAGGGCGACCCGCGAAAATGATCGTGGGACAGCCCACAGAAAGGAATTTCTATCCACGCCCTCCGTGTGGAGGGCGACCTATAACTCCACAAGATGGAAACACAAGGCAGAATTTCTATCCACGCCCTCCGTGTGGAGGGCGACCCGCGTGGGTCGACCTGCACACCAGCAACGTTTTATTTCTATCCACGCCCTCCGTGTGGAGGGCGACGGTTGCCGTTTGCATCGGGGCGGACGGCGGAGAAATTTCTATCCACGCCCTCCGTGTGGAGGGCGACCGAGGTTTTTGGAACCGGCGGCTCCATGCTGGTATTTCTATCCACGCCCTCCGTGTGGAGGGCGACCCGGGTCTGGAGCTTACCATCAACGGCGATCAGGATTTCTATCCACGCCCTCCGTGTGGAGGGCGACACACGCAAAACGCCTACGAAGGCACAACCAACATATTTCTATCCACGCCCTCCGTGTGGAGGGCGACCGTGTCTTTGTGGGTTTCTTTCACCTTCTCACGATTTCTATCCACGCCCTCCGTGTGGAGGGCGACCGTGGAACCGCACAATGTCCGTACCTGCCAGCTTATTTCTATCCACGCCCTCCGTGTGGAGGGCGACGCTGCGATGGTGCGGAATGGGAATGGAGAGGACTATTTCTATCCACGCCCTCCGTGTGGAGGGCGACGACAGTCTCGCCAGACCATCGCCGGTACTGTACCCATTTCTATCCACGCCCTCCGTGTGGAGGGCGACAACATCACCATCAATGCTGCCCCCGGCATGGATGTATTTCTATCCACGCCCTCCGTGTGGAGGGCGACTTACTGCACTGAAACCGTTTGTATGGGCTATGCAATTTCTATCCACGCCCTCCGTGTGGAGGGCGACGCCGGAAAAGGCGTGGGAGAAGGTGTACCTGACGATTTCTATCCACGCCCTCCGTGTGGAGGGCGACCGGAAGCGTGGAGAGCCTGGTGCGGTATATCTGCAAATTTCTATCCACGCCCTCCGTGTGGAGGGCGACGCCTTGTCGTCTGGGCGGATGGGGAGAACCAGGGCATTTCTGTCCACGCCCTCCGTGTGGAGGGCGACGAGGCAACCGTGGCCGCTGCCTTGCAGGCAAAGACATTTCTATCCACGCCCTCCGTGTGGAGGGCGACGCTTTACTGCACTGAAACCGTTTGTATGGGCTATGCAATTTCTATCCACGCCCTCCGTGTGGAGGGCGACCTTTTTTCGGCGGCGGGATGTTCCCCCGTAGGGGATTTCTATCCACGCCCTCCGTGTGGAGGGCGACCTATGATTGGCCCAAGTGCGCTTGTCAGTCCCGTATTTCTATCCACGCCCTCCGTGTGGAGGGCGACCCATGGCTTCTCCCTTCTCGATCTTGCCGGGATTATTTCTATCCACGCCCTCCGTGTGGAGGGCGACCGGACTACGCCAAGACGGTGGTCAAGAACGCCAAATTTCTATCCACGCCCTCCGTGTGGAGGGCGACCACGACGGTTTCCAGATCGTCCGCAACGCCGAGCAATTTCTATCCACGCCCTCCGTGTGGAGGGCGACAGTACAAGGTGGGCGACATCGTGAACTTCACGGGATTTCTATCCACGCCCTCCGTGTGGAGGGCGACCTCCCCCGCTGCGGTGCTGGGGTATGCGATGATGATTTCTATCCACGCCCTCCGTGTGGAGGGCGACGCTCTTCCGTCTCCTGGAGCGTCATGTGCTCGATATTTCTATCCACGCCCTCCGTGTGGAGGGCGACGCCTTGCTGCTCTGTACAAAGTTGGGGGCCTTGTTATTTCTATCCACGCCCTCCGTGTGGAGGGCGACCAGGCCTTGGATGATCGGCTTCACCGTTGTTGTCATTTCTATCCACGCCCTCCGTGTGGAGGGCGACGGGTGGGCGCTCATGGGCCACAGCCCAAAATACAATTTCTATCCACGCCCTCCGTGTGGAGGGCGACGCGATGGAGCGAAGCGCCATCAACAAAACCATCCCGAATTTCTATCCACGCCCTCCGTGTGGAGGGCGACGCGCGCAGGGTCTCCAGCTCGTCGGCCTGCTGCTATTTCTATCCACGCCCTCCGTGTGGAGGGCGACCTGCGGGAGCTGGGCATCGTGGCGTAAGGGAACAGAAGATTTCTATCCACGCCCTCCGTGTGGAGGGCGACCGATGTCGATGTCTTTGTCAGCGTCCGTATAATTATTTCTATCCACGCCCTCCGTGTGGAGGGCGACCTATGATTGGCCCAAGTGCGCTTGTCAGTCCCGTATTTCTATCCACGCCCTCCGTGTGGAGGGCGACCCATGGCTTCTCCCTTCTCGATCTTGCCGGGATTATTTCTATCCACGCCCTCCGTGTGGAGGGCGACCGGACTACGCCAAGACGGTGGTCAAGAACGCCAAATTTCTATCCACGCCCTCCGTGTGGAGGGCGACACATACACCGTCACCCGCCTGGCCTACGACAAGCTATTTCTATCCACGCCCTCCGTGTGGAGGGCGACACGGCCTCTACGGCCTCCTTGTAGTTGTTTACCAATTTCTATCCACGCCCTCCGTGTGGAGGGCGACCGACGATGGTTCTGATTCCTTCCAGGTTGTCTCCCAATTTCTATCCACGCCCTCCGTGTGGAGGGCGACATCGGCCTCGTTGGCCTTGTCCGCATCGGACTGGGTATTTCTATCCACGCCCTCCGTGTGGAGGGCGACACACCCGCGCTGGACAACAAAGGACGGCAGAGTGATTTCTATCCACGCCCTCCGTGTGGAGGGCGACGTAGGCGGCGGCGCTGCGCTTCTTGTCGAGAGTGAATTTCTATCCACGCCCTCCGTGTGGAGGGCGACGTTCCGCCGCCGTCTGGAAGAGGAAAACGAGCGACAATTTCTATCCACGCCCTCCGTGTGGAGGGCGACTGTGGTGCGTATGACAGGCGGGCAGATCGAAAACATTTCTATCCACGCCCTCCGTGTGGAGGGCGACGGTCTGCGGTGGGGGAGGCAGCGTTGTTATCCTATTTCTATCCACGCCCTCCGTGTGGAGGGCGACAGGCTTTTTCGTCGCGCTTCTCGCCGTTCTGGATATTTCTATCCACGCCCTCCGTGTGGAGGGCGACAACGTCCTGGGGATTTTTTTGGGGGAAAAATCTGTATTTCTATCCACGCCCTCCGTGTGGAGGGCGACCTACATCAAGCGGCTATACCGCTGGTGCGATAAATTTCTATCCACGCCCTCCGTGTGGAGGGCGACGGAGCGCGTGGAACAGGTGGGATTTTGCCATGTAATTTCTATCCACGCCCTCCGTGTGGAGGGCGACCGGTGTGAGGAGGTAACAACGATGCCCAGAACTATTTCTATCCACGCCCTCCGTGTGGAGGGCGACCCGGGCCGAGATTGCCCGCCTGCAAGACAAGCTATTTCTATCCACGCCCTCCGTGTGGAGGGCGACCTGTACACCCGGGACGAAAATGACCCGCTTAGAATTTCTATCCACGCCCTCCGTGTGGAGGGCGACGGTCAAAGCGAGGATGACTTCAACGCCAAACTTGCTATTTCTATCCACGCCCTCCGTGTGGAGGGCGACCCTGTGCCAGGCGTGCCACAACAAGGCGCATCCGGAATTTCTATCCACGCCCTCCGTGTGGAGGGCGACCTTATCCAGCAGCAGAAGACGCTTGCGTCCGAGCTATTTCTATCCACGCCCTCCGTGTGGAGGGCGACCGCTGTGGCGTACAAAATCCAGGCAATGACACAAAATTTCTATCCACGCCCTCCGTGTGGAGGGCGACGTGGGCGCTTTCGGGGATATCATCGAAAGCACTAAAATTTCTATCCACGCCCTCCGTGTGGAGGGCGACCTTTTTCCGCCTTTAGATGCGCAGCCACAACCGATTTCTATCCACGCCCTCCGTGTGGAGGGCGACAGGTAGTTCACGGTAATGGTTGCCTCGCCGGAAGTATTTCTATCCACGCCCTCCGTGTGGAGGGCGACGCTGGCAGTATTCTCGATGTTTACGGCGGCGAATATATTTCTATCCACGCCCTCCGTGTGGAGGGCGACGTGCAGGTATTTTCTGGCAACGTCACAGAATCCGATTTCTATCCACGCCCTCCGTGTGGAGGGCGACGCTGGGCGTGATAATCCACGAATGGAGGACGATTATTTCTATCCACGCCCTCCGTGTGGAGGGCGACACAAAGTGGTATGCAATTTCCGATGAAATAATGATTTCTATCCACGCCCTCCGTGTGGAGGGCGACAAGTTTGCAACCGTGGTTTTGTCCGTCCAGAATGTATTTCTATCCACGCCCTCCGTGTGGAGGGCGACCGCTGCTTGCCTTTGAATACAGTGTTGTCCTGGATATTTCTATCCACGCCCTCCGTGTGGAGGGCGACATTCAGCAGGTGGTGGACAACCTTGAAGACATTCAATTTCTATCCACGCCCTCCGTGTGGAGGGCGACTGTGGTGCTGCCTGTGCCATTCTCGCCACCATCAATTTCTATCCACGCCCTCCGTGTGGAGGGCGACAACAAAATGGTCGTGGGACAGCCCACAGAAAGGAATTTCTATCCACGCCCTCCGTGTGGAGGGCGACCGAAGCACAGGCGGATTTGAACGAATCTCTTGGAATTTCTATCCACGCCCTCCGTGTGGAGGGCGACTGGAAATGCCAGCGTTGCGCTGGATCTCGATTAATATTTCTATCCACGCCCTCCGTGTGGAGGGCGACTTTGCGCCGCAGGTCGTTACGCTGTGTGGCAAGAAATTTCTATCCACGCCCTCCGTGTGGAGGGCGACCTCGGAAACGGTTATAACGATCCGCTGAACCGCCATATTTCTATCCACGCCCTCCGTGTGGAGGGCGACCATCCAGCAGCAGAAAACGCTTGCGTCCGAGCTATTTCTATCCACGCCCTCCGTGTGGAGGGCGACGGCAGTATTCTCGATGTTTACGGCGGCGAATATATTTCTATCCACGCCCTCCGTGTGGAGGGCGACTCATCCGGGCAATAGGCATCACGCGCGAATTAATATTTCTATCCACGCCCTCCGTGTGGAGGGCGACAGCAAAAGTTCACAAAATATTGTTTCATTTTGCAGCACAAACACGAAAATTTGTCGTTTTGATATTACAAAGCATACTCTCTCCCGTTCTATCAAAACCGTTTCGCGTTCTTTTACATCATTTTTCAGCTATCTTTTAGTGCGAAGCTCCCAGCGTTTTTCTGGTTGCTTCACGTTCGCACCATCTACAACAGCAGCACGTCATCCTGCGACCACTGCGGGCAGCGCCCGATATGCTCCACCTTCTTTTTGTAAGAGTTTCCCAAACAGTAAAAACGCAGGCTATCGCATTCCGGATCAATCAGCTGCGTCAGTTTTGATTTCAAAACCGCATATTGCGCCGCGTCCAGCAAACATTCAAACACCGAATTCTGTACACGCTGCCCATGATCGATACAAGTCTTTGCAACCTTGCGCAGACGTTTGCGTCCGACCGGTGTTTCTGTGTTTACATCATATGTGATCAGCACCAGCATATCACACACCTCTTTTGCTTCATTTCCAGAAAAACGGCGGATATTCCTCCAGATCGCCGCGCAGTGTACGCGCAAGCAGCACCCCCTGTATATAGGGCACCAGCCCCCATGGCAGCTTTTCACCCAGAAATGGATGCGTGATGGTTTCCTGTTTGCGTTTTTGCCAGGCGGAAAGGAACACCTTGCGTCCTTCGTCCGTCAGCCAAACTGCTCCGCTGTCTTGCCGCTGGCAATGCTTTCCTGTAATGACTTTTTGGTTGATGCAGGACAAAACAAACCGATCAGCGCACACAGGGCGTAGCTCCTCCATCAGATCCAGCGCCAGACTGGTTCTTCCCGGGCGAGGCCGGTGCAAAAATCCAACATATGGGTCCAGCCCAACGCTTTGCAGTGCAGCTGCACACTCCCGGGCGAGCAGCGTATACGCAAAGGAAAGCACTGCGTTTATGGGATCCAGTGGCGGTCGACGGCTGCGGCCGGTAAATGCAAAGTCTGTTCGCTGCTGTAAGATCAGACTGTCAAACCCATCGAAATATCGTTGTGCCGCTTCTCCTTCCAACCCTCGCAGCTCTTCCAATGTACCGCACTCTCGAATTCGCATCAAGGAAGCTGCCAGCTGCGACGAGATTTCTTTCAGCCGTTCCACCGGTACGCGCTGAGGATGGTCACGGGTAGCACGTTCCAACACCCACCGTGCGTTGTAAACTTTTCCCAAGATAAACCCGCACGCATATCGGCAACTAACTGCAGGATTATCCGCAATCCGGTACTGCTGCTGACGAAGCAGCACATTGCCGCGTTCTTCTCCTACAGTGCGAGCCAGAAAGCGGCCATTGGGTGTAAAAAACGCCAGATCAATCCCTCGCTCAGCACAAGCACCCATCAGCGCGGGAGATGCTCCTGCATAGGCAAAGGTGAGTATTCCTTCCAGTGTGTGCAGTGGAAACCGTGCCGCTTCTGTTCCTTTCTGATTCACCACCACGGTTTCACCCTCCAGCGAAAGATAGCTTTCCGGTGTAAGAACAAACAGCGTATTCAGCATCTTTCTCATTTGGCTTCCTCCGTGTTCTGCTCTGCCAGATGAGTACGAATATACTCATTTACAGCATTTTTCCTGCACAGCGCCGGCAGGCAGATCTCTTTCAAAGAACAGGCATTGCAGTGTTTCCCGGGGCGCACCTTCGGCGTATACCCGCGGGCAAAGTACTCGTTCATCTCTGCGGCGGTACGGCGCGTTTTTTCCCGCAGCTCCGGCGTGAACTCCATAAGCTCCCGCCGGCGTGTCTGCGCATAGTACAGTGCACCGCACGGCACGCTGCACACCAGCATTTCCTCCAATGCCATTCCCTGTGCACACAGCTGCAATCGGTCGGCATCACTCTCTTTTGGGGCACCATGTTTGTATTCCACCGGCAGAGGCAACCACAGGCCTTTCTGCCCCTGTAAAGGAACACCTTGCGGATCAAGCGAAAACTCCACCACATCGCACACGCCGGACAGCTTCAGCGTGTGCGATGTTACTCGCATTCCCCGCACAATCAGCAGATTGTTCCGTTTTTCGCGCAGCGTTTCATCGTGGCAGCGCTGATGATCCAGCCTGCCCTTGGCGGTGCGGAGGTTTTCCTGCCATTGCTGCTCCAGATGGATCAGTGCCCATTGGCGGCGGCAGAAAAAAAATGCTGAATACCTGACAGCAACAGATATTCATTTTCCATCATCCCAACCGTTCACAGGTCACTCCACCAGGCAGAGTATCATCCACCGTTACCTGGTAGTCACGATAGCTGCGTGCCACAGCTACCTCCGGCTTGCGCTCAACATGTACCGCATCAAACAGCTTATAAGCAGGTGCATTGCCCAACTCACTGTCATGCCGGAATACGATTAGCTCCCGCACCGCCATTTTACCGCGTGCTGCACTATGGTCATTTTCAAACATGTTCAGAATCGCCTGCCACAGAATCTGCAGATCATCCTCCGAAAATCCGGTTGTTTTGCGGGCCAGATTTGCCGACACATATCCTTCTGCACGATACAGGCCATATGGTACGATGTATTTGCGGCCCATCTCAGTACCCTTGTTCTCGGCATCTGCCTCTGTAGTGATGGCCACACGGGTGATAGTGACCTCCTGCGGCAGAATCGGATCCACACTGCGGGCAAAGCCCAGCTGCACAGGGCCGCGCACCTGCCCACAATCCAGTGCCCCTTTTACAAAGGTAGTCATCACGGCACCGAAGGTACGGATGTCGTAAAAATTGCTGCACATGAAATTGCGAATTTTTTCATCCAGAGTGGGGTCATCCTTTTTGGCCGCTTTCAGGTCTTTATCCACCTTCAAATACTCCAGTGCCTCGGCATCGCTGCGCTGCAGTGGAATCCGATCCTTGATGTAGATCCGATAGCCCGGAGCATCTTCTTTTGCTGTTTCCACATAATTGCGGATCTTGCGTTTTAGGCACACATCGGTCACCAGTCCATACCCGGTTTCGGGATCAATGCGCGGCATATTGCCTGCATCCGGATCTCCGTTGGGATTGCCGTTTTCCACATCGAACAGGATCACAAAGTCGTAGCGATTTTTAATGATTTCAGACATTTTATACTTCCTCCTTTTTGGTGTAACGCTTCTGTGTTTCGTGATAATAGCCGATCTGGAAGGCACTCTGCTCCGGCAGGGTGAGCCGGGCAGGCAGCGTTTGTGTGATACGGGAATTCAGCTCCGTGATCTTGCGGTTATAGTGTATGACTAACCCTTTATCCAGCTTTGCCAGATGCTTTTGAGCCAGATTGATCAGCAGTGGAAATACTGTTGCGGGCGTTGCCGAAGCAGAATTGAAATAACGATTCTTGATGGTCGTATTGATTCCCGGATTGGCCCGTTGCTGAACGTCCTCCAATACCGCAAATAGCCGCCCCAGCAGATACGGCAGATAGTTGCTTTGTTCATTCAGTTCCACAGTCATGACCTCCTTCAGTTGTTCGTCTTTCGAGTTACGCAGATACCAAGCTTTTAAAATTGCAGCCCGGCCGCGCGTAATCTCTCTCTCGGCACGAATACGCAGCACCACGCCGTCCAACAGGGTAGCCGGATAAGGCGTTCCATTCAAAATCGCCAACAAAAGATCTCCCGCCAGCCGCGGGTTCGGCTCCGGATTGCGGGCATTCTGATTCACCGTTTCCCGCAGCAGCCGCCAGACCGGCAGCGTGGGAAATTTGTCAAATGAGGGCCGCGTAATTTCCAGATCCCGGTAATGTTTTGTCACGTTTTGAATCAGCGCTCCAAAGCTGTTCTGCCAGAAGAATCGCACCGAAAGACGTGCGGCATTGGGTGCAATCCCCAGAACATAAAAATGTGTATCCGGCGAAAGTTTCTGCTGCTGCCAGTCCACTGGTTCTCCTTCCGCCAAGCGGATCATCGTACTCTGAATGTCACGTTCATCCATATTGTCATCATACAGCGCTGCCATCATGAAATCCTGATAGACGGGTTGTCCACCCGCTGCCCAGCAGACGATGGTGGTATCGCCTACGCGGCGTGTGTGCTCCCGGTCGGCAATAAGGGTATTGAGCGCTGTGGTATAAGCAAAAGACACATATTCACCGGTCGGGGCATTGTCCCCTTGTTCGTGCTCATACGAGCAGAAAGCCGGTGCATTGAAAGACACCAGCGCCGCACCGGCGGTCTGTGCGCCCACCACTCCCTTGATATTGGGGTGCAGGCGAGCAGTCGGTTCGTGCTTACCGGTAACAAGACACAGCGCATTTTCTGCATTCCCACTTTGTTCGTTGGCAAGCTGCCAGCTTTCCCGCACCTGCGCATCTTCCGTCACAGGACCTCCCCGGTACCAGAACAAAAGATTACCGCCCTTCATCACCTCATCCCACTCCTCTTTCAGCGCCGGGTGATCTTTTGCGGTCTGTGAGTCCCAATGTTCATAAAATGCGAGCACAGCACACGCGGCCGGGCTCTGGGCCTCCTTCAGAATCTGCTCATGCAGCGTGCGGGAAGCTGCGAAGCATTCTGCAGTACGTTCCGGCTTTCCCTTTGTGTCAACCCCAAGAAGATAACCGGATGTATCACACAGAAAATTGGCTGCCACACCGGATGACCGCTTGACCGGCTGCGGCACCTCTCGCTCCTGTGGAATCAGTACCGTTTTCTTTCCCCGCTGCACTTCCTGCTGCAGATGCAGCAATCCCAGCAGCTCGCCATTGTCACCAAGTTCCAGTGCCCACGATACCTTTGCTTTCGCCCAACCCGGGCGCGCAATTTTCCCAAGAGCCAGCAAATCCTCATAATAATCTGTCAAAGCCTGCAGGATCATCGAAGCACCTCACAATCCGCCACATTCATAACGCCTTGCTTCAGACTTGCTCGGAAATACGTCGGCGTGATGTTCTTCGGATCCGAGTAATCAAAGTCATACAGCATCAACCCCAGATCCCGCGTCTCTTCGATTGTGGGGATTGCACCGCCGGGCCAGCGGCGGAACTTTGCCGAAAACTCTCTGCACCCAAAGTAGGGAGTGTGATAGCATTGCCCCCGCTCCATGCGCCGGGTCACGATATCCTGAAATTTTCCCGGATTATCACCGGGCGCAGCACGGTCTGTCATCGTAAAATGCGCCTCAATTACATAATGTACATCCTGTAACACCAGCGATGCCCTCTGCACAATCTCCTGAGGCGAAGCCAGATACAGTGGCTGTCCACTTCCCTGTGCCGCAGCGCGGGCTGCTGTGGCAAGAACCTTACTTTTTACCTCGTTGCGGCGTATACTGACAAAACGAATGGGATTAAGTACATAAATCCGGTCGATATGCCATTGCAGACCGGGGTGGTAGTAAACCGCCTCCACCAGTCCGCGCGCCGCCGAGGGCGTGGGCACGTCATAGGACATTCGCTCAACCTTCAATTCAGGGCGGGAAAAGAGCGCATAGTCGCCCCAGACTTCCAATTGGATCATCCAACATTCCTCCTTACTATCGATTTCACAAGACTCATGCTTTTATATCATCCAAGCTTTCCCTGTTTCCACGTCCAGAGCGAGTCCGGTCTCACGATTGTACAGGGTAGTATCCGTCAGCACCCAGTCTTCCCCATCCAGCATTTCCACCGCACCGGCCGCATGCAGCGCCGCAAGATGTTCAGGATACACCGTGACGCCGTATTGGCCCAATTTGCGATACAAAGAACGGCTACCATTTCCCTCCCACAGAGCTGCGAGCAGTTCCCGGTTCTCTTCTGTTGGTATATATACCGTCACTGCGCAGGACTCAATCAAATGGAATCGTTCCGCGGCAGTTGCAAAGGGAAGCATACGCCCTTCCATTGTTTCATTGAAGCCCTTTAAAATTTGCTTCTGATCCAGCGCGTCTTCTCCCTTTACCGCATACAAAAGGGAAAAATATGCTTCGATCGCCTGCGGCTGTGAGACATCTTCAAAGTTGCGCCACACACTGCGCGCTGCGTCTGCATTTTGACGGATGATCTGTGGAACCGGCTGACCACTCAGCCGAAAAACAGTAACCACACTATCCGCCACCGGATGTTTTCCCTCCCGATTGCACCGTCCTGCCGTTTGCAAAACCGAATCCAGCCCTGCTTCCTCCCGCCATGCCACCGGAAAATCCACATCTACACCGGCCTCGATCAACGAAGTGGACACAACACGGCAGGGCAGCCCTTTTTGTAAGCGAGTGCGAATCTCCCGCAGCAGACGTTTGCGGTCAGCTGCACAAAGAAGTGTTGTCAGGCAGTAGCTTCCATCGGCAGGCAAACTACTGTACAGCCGCTGTGCCGTTGCCCGACGATTCACCACACACAGCACCTGCTGTGCCTGGCCCAATTTCTCTGCCAGCTGTTCTTCTGTGAGTTCTCCTTCATTGCGCAGATTTGTACGGTGAAAGAAATGGTACAAGTCGGCTGTATCATTACAAATTTCCCGTAGCGTCAACCCTGGAGCCAGCTCCCGGAACAACGGTTCCAACGCCGGTTGCGTGGCTGTGCACAAAACAGCGCTTGCCCCATAATAACGCACCAACTGCCCAATAGCCGCCACACAGGGGCGCAGACAAGCCAGTGGAAGCGTCTGTGCCTCATCAAACACAATCATACTATCAGCCAGATTGTGCAGCTTGCGGCAGCGGGAAGAACGGTTAGCAAACAGCGATTCAAAAAACTGTACTGCGGTCGTAACGATCACCGGCGCATCCCAGTTTTCCGTCGCAAGCACCTTACGGTAAGTATCCGGGTCTGATTGGCTTTCCTCCATCACCGCATCACTGCCCGAATGATGTTCCAACACATTTTCCTCGCCTAAAATGTTGGTAAACACCTCAGCAGTCTGGTCGATGATAGACGTATAAGGAATCACATAGACAATTCGTCGTTTTCCATGTGCCACCGCATGAGACAGAGAGAAGGCCAGCGAGGAGACGGTCTTTCCTCCGCCTGTGGGTACCGTCAAGGTAAAAAGTCCCGGCTGCTCCGTCACGCCTTTTTCAAAACAGGCGCGAAGAATTTCACATCGCTTTTTGTTCAGTTCATTTTTTGCATCCCACCAGGGAGCAACATATTCCTGCAATCGACGAAGCAATTGTTCCGGCGGCTGAGTTCCCCCGCGCGGTGCAGGGCCTCCATTCATAAAAGTCTCTGTATCCAAATAGTCTGCGTCCACCAGACAGGAATACAGCATTCTCGTATAAAAAGCAGTGGAAAAGCCATCCGGAAAGTGTTTCCTTTCCGTCTCATCCGGAAGTTTTACCTCCTTCTTCCATTCACTATAATCAGGAATTGCAGTTTTCTTGATACGAGCGAGCAAGGTAGCTCCTTCCTTATCGCTTTTAGCCCCGCCATCCGGCAAGCCGCCATGGTGTCCTGCCACTGCAAAAGCCACCTCCAGCTGCCTCATGGAAAAGGCCTCCTGCGCACCGGCAGTGGAATGATCTGTTTTTTCCCCACCAGCCAGTCGCTTTTGGAACGCATCGCTATATTTTCCGATATCGTGCAGCATTCCCGCCAGATACGCCTGTGCCGCAGCACCAAAGGGTTCTGCAAAACCGGCAGCCAGATTTGCCGTTCCATTCAAATGTTCCAAAATCGTTTGCGGGCGTAACCCATCCTCAGAAACATGTGCTAATCTATAGGATTCATCCATGGAGTTCATGTTTTCACCTCCGCATTCAACTGTGAGCCTTTTCTAAAGTATAACACGCTGAATGTCCAATAGTACGGATTGATTTCCTGAATTGCCCATTTGATTTTGCTTTCGTAAATCTTTTAAAATTATAACCTGCTCCTGAATATTCCGTTAAAATAAGCAAAAGCGTAGTTTTCGGCACAATGCTAAACCGAAAACTACGCTTTTGTTTAAGATTCTCTCATCGCGGAGAGCGACGTATGGGCAGCGGTACAACCAAGGTAGCCTGCCGATTTCTATCCACGCTCTCCTCGCGGAGAGCGACATGGAGGGACAGCGAATGGGATTGACAAACGAGCAATTTCTATCCACGCTCTCCTCGCGGAGAGCGACTTTTCAGAACAACCGCATGGGAGCGTGAGCAAATATGATTTCTATCCACGCTCTCCTCGCGGAGAGCGACCGGCGTCGTCTGCGTCATCGGCCACAGCCTTCGCAATTTCTATCCACGCTCTCCTCGCGGAGAGCGACCTGTACGATCTGGCCCCACTTCTCAGCTTCAGCGAATTTCTATCCACGCTCTCCTCGCGGAGAGCGACGCTTTGGCAGCGTTTTGGGCGCCGGTGCGCTGATTATTTCTATCCACGCTCTCCTCGCGGAGAGCGACGTGTACTACTTAGACCCGACCAGCAGCACCATCTGATTTCTATCCACGCTCTCCTCGCGAAGAGCGACCTGCCGAAACAAAGTGCGGCGCCGGGAAAGCTGCTGATTTCTATCCACGCTCTCCTCGCGGAGAGCGACTGATGTCGCACACATCGCCTTTCTGATCTTCCATATTTCTATCCACGCTCTCCTCGCGGAGAGCGACGCCGGTCATTTGAGCGGTCTCCTCCTGGGCTGTACTATTTCTATCCACGCTCTCCTCGCGGAGAGCGACGCTCCCCCGCTGCGGTGCTGGGGTATGCGATGATGATTTCTATCCACGCTCTCCTCGCGGAGAGCGACCGGAGCTGGAAGAGAGGAGAAAAGACCGTGAAAAAATTTCTATCCACGCTCTCCTCGCGGAGAGCGACAGCCCCACCAGGACAGCCCCACCAGGACAGGCGGATTTCTATCCACGCTCTCCTCGCGGAGAGCGACCCCGGGCGTTTTGGCGGTTCTTCTTCTTCACGGGATTTCTATCCACGCTCTCCTCGCGGAGAGCGACACAGCCTCGCATATTCTCCCCTTACGCACTTGGGATTTCTATCCACGCTCTCCTCGCGGAGAGCGACCCGTGTGCCTGCGCAGGGAGGGCACGACCATCCCATTTCTATCCACGCTCTCCTCGCGGAGAGCGACGCCCTGACGTGTTCCGTTTGCTCCGTGTGGTACTATTTCTATCCACGCTCTCCTCGCGGAGAGCGACGGCATCAATGATTCAGTACCACACGGAGCAAACGATTTCTATCCACGCTCTCCTCGCGGAGAGCGACGCGTTGTCCGCCGTCTTTGCGTGCCCGCCGTCTTGATTTCTATCCACGCTCTCCTCGCGGAGAGCGACGGCTGGTTCTGATAGGTCAGCTGCACAGCCGCCACAGATTTCTATCCACGCTCTCCTCGCGGAGAGCGACAGGTAGTTCACGGTAATGGTTGCCTCGCCGGAAGTATTTCTATCCACGCTCTCCTCGCGGAGAGCGACTAAACTGTAGTTTAAATTAACTGATACAAAAATTATTTCTATCCACGCTCTCCTCGCGGAGAGCGACAGCAAAAAGCAACAAAAGATCGGTTCTTTTGTTGCAGAACTTGCTATATTACCATTACAATACGCGCTTTCTCTAGATTTGTCAAAATATTTTCGCCGTTATAGTTCTGTTTTTGAAAAACTTTTTGGTGCGAAGGTTCCTGAATTTTAATGTTTTCTTCATACTCGCACTAAAACAACTTACAATTTTTCTTCCTTATGGGAAACATCTACACTTTGATTTCTCAAACTGTAGATTTCAACTTGTGTTTGCATAATGAAATTGGTGCTCGCTCCCCCCTCCTGAGCCCGTAGAGTGGGGAGAAGGAGAAATGGCGGAGCGGTATGAGAAAAGCCCAGTCAAGTGGCTGGGCTTTTTGAATGGAGCGCAGTCCATTCCGATGTGAGTTTGTGTGATGAAATTGACATCCTGCCATTCCAGGCCCATAGGACAAAAGCGAACCTGACAATATAAAATCCGTGCCGCAAAGCGACACACCTTACTTCTTCACTCTTCACTATTCTCTATTCACTTCTAAAAATCCCGAGCGGGGAGCACAAAATCAGTGAAGAGTGAAGAGTGAATGGTGAATAAGGAAAAATCCCGAACGCTCTCGCATTCGGGATTTTTGGTGCCGGTGGTGGGACTTGAACCCACACGGTGTTGCCACCAACGGATTTTGAGTCCGCATCGTCTGCCATTCCGACACACCGGCTTATTTGTAACAGGGTTTATTATACTATACCGGGCCTGAAAATGCAAGCACTTTTTCGCGCTGAACGGCACCGGTCCAACCGGAGAGTTTCTCCTGCCGGACCGGTGCTTTTTTCCGTATGGGAGCGTTTTTCGCCCGTTCGTTTTTTCTTATCGCCGGGCATTTTTCAGGCGATTCTCCTCCAGAATGCGGCGAATTTCGCCGTTGGTACGCTCCACCTCTTCCCGGAAGGAACGGGCCGAGACCCGCAGCGCCCCGTGCCCCAGAATGATCAGCTGTTCGGCTCCGTCCGAGGTGACCACCCGCACCCGGCGCTGCTTTGCCAGCTGGTAGGTGGTCTTTTCGATGTACATATCCGCGGTTTCCGCTTCCCGGGTATAGACGATGTAAATATTATGATACCGGCTCACCTCACCGGTGCCATGGGGCACCTTGTAGGCATCGAACACCAGAATTACCTGACAATCGTGAAAGCCCCGGTAATTGCACAAAAGATCCGCCAGCGCCTGCCGCGCGCCTTCCAGATTATCCGCCGCCAGCTTTTTCAACTCATCCCAGGCGAAGATCAGGTTATAGCCGTCCACCAGAAGATACTCCGGCCCGCTGGGTTCAAAATGGTATTCCGCCGGCTTTACCGGCGCGGGGCGGAACAGCTCCCGCCCCTTGGAGGGGCCGTACGTCCGCTCGAAGATGGCCGCCAGCTGCTTGTCCTCCTCCAGTGAGGACACCGGCGCTGCCTGCCGCCGAGGCTGCCGGGCGGCAGGTACTTTCTCCTCTTCCGGCTCGTTCAGGCGCACGCCGCTTTCCACATGGGCATGAGCGGGCACCTCGTCCCACTTCACGTTATAGCCTGCGCCATGGGCACAGAACACCGAGTCCGCCGGGTTTTCCGTATCCCGCTCCGGGTCGTAGCCCACCTGCTCGATCACCGCGGGGGCATCGTGGCAGGGCCGGTAGCCCGCCAGCGTGCAGGCCAGTTTCCCCTTGCCCCTGGTGTAGCCGGCCAGTTCCATGGCATAGCCCCGCATTTCCGCCACCGGCACACTGCCGGTGAGCACCGAGGTATCGCCCAGCAGCTCCGGCGGGTCAAAGCTGCCGCCCATCCGCTGCACGTCTGCCATGGCCCGGCCCACCTGCTCGGCGGGCACCTCCAGCCGGAACTCATACCAGGGTTCCAGCAAAATACTGTCCGCCTGCATCAGGCCCTGCCGCACTGCCCGGTAGGTGGCCTGCCGGAAATCGCCGCCCTCGGTATGCTTCAAGTGAGCCCGGCCGGCGGTGAGTGTGATTTTCATATCCGTGATGGGGCTGCCGGTGAGCACGCCCAGATGCTCCTTTTCCTCCAGATGGGTGAGGATCAGCCGCTGCCAGTTCCGGTCCAGCACGTCCTCGCTGCAGATGGAATCAAACTGCAGGCCCGCGCCCCGGGGCAGCGGTTCCAACAGCAGATGCACCTCAGCATAATGGCGCAGCGGCTCAAAATGCCCCACGCCCTCCACCGGCCCGGCGATGGTCTCCTTATACACGATGCTGCCGGGGCCAAAGCCCACAGCCAGACCAAACCGTTCCCAAATCAGCCGCTTGAGCACGTCCAGCTGCACCTCGCCCATCATCTGCAGATGAATCTCGCCCAGACGCTCGTTCCACACAATACGCAACTGGGGGTCCTCCTCCTGCAGCTGGGTCAGCCGTGGCAGCACCGCGTGGGCGTCGCAGCCCTCGGGCAGCAGCAGACGGCAGCTCTGCACCGGCTGGAGCACCGGGGCCTGGCCGGCGGTCTCCTCGCCCAGGCCCTGGCCTGCCCAGGTACGGGTCAGGCCGGTAACGGCGCACACGGTGCCTGCCGGGGCCTGCTCCACCGCCTGGAATTTGGCTCCGGAATACACCCGCAGCTGGTCGGCCTTTTCCTGCCAGGGCTGACCGTCCGGATCTTCACCGGTGAGCAGCGCCTTTACCCGCAGATGGCCGCCGGTGACCTTCAACCAGGTGAGTCGGCTGCCCTGTTCGTCCCGGGAGATCTTGAACACCCGGGCGGCAAACTCTTCCGCCTCTTTGGGCTGGCGGGTATACACCTGCAAGGCGGCCAGCAGTTCATCCACACCCTGCAGCTTCAGCGCCGAGCCAAACAGGCAGGGAAACACCTGCCGCCGGGCCACCATGGCGGTGATCAGCTGCCGGGGCACTTCTCCGTTTTCCAGATATGCCTCCATGGCCTCTTCGCTCTGCATGGCCAGTGCTTCCGCAAAGGCATCTGATTCGAGGGAACCATCAAAGGGCACAAAACCCTCTTCCAGGCGGGCAAGCTGATCCAGCACTGCCTGCCGATCCGCTCCAGCCAGATCCATCTTGTTCACAAACACAAACACCGGCACCCCATAGCGGCGCAGCAGCTTCCACACGGTTTCGGTGTGGCTCTGCACGCCGTCGGTACCGCTTACCACCAAAACCGCATAGTCCAGCACTGAGAGGGTTCGCTCCATCTCGCCGGAAAAATCCACATGGCCTGGGGTATCCAGCAGGGTGATCTGCGCATCGGGCAGGCCGAGCACCGCCTGCTTGGAGAAGATGGTGATGCCCCGCTCCCGCTCCATGGCGTTGGTATCCAGAAAGGCGTCCTTGTGATCCACACGGCCCAGCTTTTTCAGGCATCCGGCCCGATACAGCAATGCTTCGGACAGGGTGGTTTTACCCGCGTCCACATGGGCCAGCAGACCCGTACAAATTCGTTTCATCGCGTTTTCTCCTGTGATCGTACTGCCTTTTATTGTATCACAGAATGCACGAAAATCCGAGTTTCATTTTGCTTCTTTTCCCCTTCAGCGCCGCCTCTGCTGTTCGGACCGGCGCTCCTCCCGGCTGGACACACAGGCCCCCGCATAACACACCAGTGCGCTGCCCAGCGCCGCACACAATAATACCAGCAACAGGATTGTTCCCACGGCCTTCCCTCCTTCTTTTTGTGGTGCAAGACCATGCTACCATGCCCATCGTGCCGTTTTTGCTGCATTCTGCCGGATATTTTCCCCTGTTTTCAAACAATTTTTACGTTTTCGATTGTTCCGGATTGACATACAATTCACCAGTCGTTATAATATAGATACTAAACATCATTGTTCACATAGTATACTATTTTCTGTGCATTTTTCCAATCCACACATCAAGGGGATGGATTCATGAAGAACAAACTTTTTGAAAGGGATCTGCAGTTTCGCTCACCGGCGGCACCAAAAAAGCAGATCGGTTTCGCTGTGGTAGCGGCGGAGGCCATTCTGCTGTTTGTTGCCCATTCCATACTGCACTGGAGCGCCAGCAGCCTGACTCTGTTGATTCTCGGCATGGTCTCGGTGCTTTTTATTTTTGAGCTGATTCCCATTGCCATTGCTGCACTGTGCGTTCCCGTGGCGCTGTGGTATGCGGAAGTTCTGCCCGCCAGCGACATTTTCTCCGGCTTCTGCGACTCTACCGTGGTTCTGTTCGGCGGAATGTTTGTGGTGGGCGGGGCCATGTTCTCCACCGGAATCGTGAGCATTATCGGCAGCAAAATGGCGCGGATTGCCGGCAAAAACGAGACCACCGCCATGCTGGGTGTGATGCTTCTGAGTGCGGTGCTTTCCTCCATGCTCAGCAACACCGGAACTGTGGCCGTTCTGATGCCCATCTGCCTGGGCTTTTCCAAATCGGTGGGCTGCAGCCGTACCCGGCTGCTTTTGCCGCTGGCCATGGCCTGCAGCCTGGGCGGATTGATCTCGCTGGTGGGTACCCCACCCAACACCACGGTGAACAGCGTGCTTACCGCCGCCGGGCTGGGCAGCTTCGGTTTCTTCGAATTCGCCAAGATCGGTATTCCGCTGACCATCGTTGGCATCATTTATCTGCTTACTCTGGGCCGTGTCTTACTGCCTGCCCGTCCCTTTGAGCCGGACGAGGCCGAAGTGATCCCCCCTCCGGAACACTACAACACCAGAAAACAGATCATTACCCTGCTGATCTTTATCGGGCTTTTGATTGGCATGGTGCTGAATCTGGCCCCGCTGGCTGTGCTTACCACCATTGCCGCCGTGCTGTGTGTGGTTTGCGGCACCCTGACGGAAAGCGAAGCCTATGGCTCCATCAGCTGGAGCACCCTGTTTCTCTTTGCGGGTATGCTGCCCATGGCTCAGGCATTGGAGGTTTCCGGTGCCGGCGAACAGATTGCAAACGGGGTGGTGCATCTGCTGGGAAACAACGCCAACCCCTATCTCATTATGTCGGTGCTGTTTCTGCTGACCACCAGCCTGACGCAGTTCATGTCCAATACGGCCTGTGCCGCTCTTCTGGCTCCCATCGGGCTGCACATCGCTTCCAATCTGAGCATCAACCCCAAGAGTGTTCTGATCGTGATTTCGGTGGCTGCCTCCTGTGCGCTGGCCACCCCCATGGGCACCCCGCCCAACACGCTGGTGATGAAGCCGGGCGGATACCGCTTCAACGATTATCTGCGGGTAGGCCTGCCGCTGCTGGTGCTCTGCTATCTGACCACCCTTGTGCTGGTTCCCGTATTCTGGCCCCTGTACACTTGATTCTCCGGGGCATGGAATCCACTCTTTTCTCTGAAACTCCTTTTTCTCTCTTCTCATGGAATAACGCGCCGGCCACAGGGATGACCGGCGCGTTATTCTGTTTAGTGTGATTCATAATCTCCTCTTCGGGCCACCTGCCGCCCTGAAACGTAAAAGCGCCGGAAGCACTTCACAACGGAGTGCTTCCGGCGCTTTTATCTTTTATTCGGCAACGTATTCCATTTCCAGCGGTTCGCCGTTCAGGGTAACCGTTTTCACCTGGGAAAGATCCAGAATCTCGTTGAACATGCTGTTCAGGGTCACATCCTCACCATCGATGGATGTTCCGGCGGAAGAGGTCTCCACCTGGGTACCATCCTGCAGCCAGACGCGAACCTCCGGCATCTCGCCGCCCAGATCCCACAGATCGCCGCTGCCGCGCACGGTAACCGCAACCGGGGAAACGGTCACGCTTTCCACCGTCCAGCCGCCCAGATCCAGCTCCTGCCTGCTCTGCAGCCGTTCCTTCACCTGCTCCAGCCGGAAGGTGGTGGACCAGTTGCCCTGAGTCAGGGAATCATAGGTGGTGCCGCTGTAAACCACTTCCATATCGCTCACATCCTGCCCTTCGGGCAAAAAGAGCACATACTCATTGGTTTCGGTATAATACAGCTCCCGGCTCAGCTCGGTGCGGGGGCCGATGTTCAGCTCCAGCATGGGCAGATCCAGAATCTGGCCCGAGGAATCCTTCAAGCGGAAGCTCAGGCTGTTCACGCCGCCCAGAACACTATCCGTATTGTACTGGATGTGCAGCTGATTGCCGATCTTTGCTGCGGCAGCCACGGTAGCCCAGTCCACACCGTCGATCTTCAGGCCTTCGGCCCAGGGCTCCAGCACAGGCACCTTGCCGGAATCTTTCAGCTGGTCAATCTCCTCCAGTGTAATCTCCGCGTTTTCCGGGTCATCCACGCTCGCCATGCTGCCCATGATCAGGCCCTCTTCCGGGGGCGCATATTCCGCCGCCGGGCCGCTGGCGATCAGCTCGCTCACCGTGTAACCGGTGGATTCGTCGCTCACCTGCTGCTCACCGCTGAGCAGAGAACGGGCGCTCACGGTGATCTTTTCCCCTGCATCGGCGTCGCCGCCCATGCCCTCCAGCCGCAGGATCGCGGTTTCGGTGGTTTCGTCATAACTCACCACGTTGGCGATTGCAATGCCCAGATCATCGCTGATCTGGCAGTCCATCAGGCGCACGGTGTCGCTCACACGGCCCTGCCCGGTGGTATCCTGCAGGCTCAGAAACGCAACGGCCACGCCGCCGTCGTTCACTGCGCCCAGCACCTCCATGCGGATGCCCTGATCCTCGCTCACCTGATTCACCGGCTGCAGAATGGCGATGGTGTCCTCCGAGAGGCCTTTCAGGCTTTCCCGCAGTTCGGGTGCGGCGGCCAGCGTGCCGACGCTCAGAACCATGACTGCGGCAAAGCTTGCCGCCACCGCCAGCACACGGCGCATCGGCCGATGGTGGGGCGCTACGGTCAGGCTGGGCCTGCACTGGGCCAGGATAGCACTCTTTTGGGAAGCATCCAGTTGGATGCTTCCCAACTCGCGATCGATCGCGAGGCGGATGGTATCGTCGCAGCGTTTGTCGTCAAAGATCCTCATAGGGCCCTCCCTCCAAACGTTTTTTCAGCAGCTCCCGCGCCCGGTAGAGCCGGATGCTCACCGTGGACTGAGGCGCCCCCAGAATGGCGGCGATCTCACCCACGCGCAGCTGCTGATAGTAGTGCAGAAGGATGACCTCGCGGTATTTCGGCTTCAGGGCCATGATCTCCTGGATCAGGCGACCCTCTTCCGAACGGGGCTCCTGGCCCGCGGGCAGCTCGGGATACTGATCCACCAGGCTGACCCGGCGCTTCCAGGCGCTGCGCAGGTAATCCTTGCACACATTCACGGTGATCTTCATCACCCAGGCCTTTTCCGCCGCCGGATCCGGAATGGCGGGCCAGGCCCGATAGATTTTCACAAAGGCGTCCTGCACGGCGTCCTGGGCCAGATGCACATCCCCCAGATACATGCAGCAGAGCCGCAGCATTCCATTGCCATATTCATCCACCAGCCGCTCCATCTGCTGCTGGGTGCATGGGGTTTGCGAGGCCACACAATCACGCTCCTTCTTGAGCGCCTTCCATTCTACAAACGATACCTGCGCCCTGAAATATTTCAAAATCTGAAAAAATCTTGCGATTTTCTTAAGAAAACCGATACTTCTTGGTTACAACTTCGAAACATGCCAAAATACACGGCAGCCCCAGCTCTGCACAATGCAGAGCCGGGGCCCCGAAACCCGGCCACAACCGGGTAATCATGCTGTTATTATAACAGGTTTCTTCTTTTGAGACAAGCTCCTGTTTACACCAGTACCAGCTTTCCGTCCTGTACGTCCAGCTTCACGGTTCCGGTGAGGGTTCCTGCCACAAAGCGCTCGGCCAGAGGGTCCTCCACCTGCTTGCGGATTACCCGGCGCAGGTCGCGGGCGCCGAACTTCACGCCGCCGCACTCCTTCACCAGCTGCTCCAGAGCAGCGGGGGTGTATTCCAGGGCAAGGCCCTTGTCGGCCATGGGCTGGCGGTATTCGTCCAGCATCAGGCCGGCGATGCGGCACAGGCTCTGCTCATTCAGCGGCTTGAAGGCTACGATCTCGTCCACACGGCCCAGGAACTCCGGCCGCAGGAAGTCGCCCAGAGCCTTCATCATCTTGTTCTCGCTAATCTGCTCGGCGCTCTTGTTGAAGCCGGTCTCGCCGGTCTTTTCGGTGCTGCCCGCGTTGCTGGTCATACAGATGACCGTGTTCTCGAAGTTCACGGTGCGGCCCTGACTGTCGGTAATGCGGCCCTCGTCCAGAATCTGCAGCAGGATGTTCAGCACATCCGGATGTGCCTTTTCGATCTCATCGAAGAGCACCACACTGTAAGGCCGGCGGCGTACCTGCTCGGTGAGCTGGCCCGCCTCGTCGTGGCCCACATAGCCCGGAGGGGCGCCGATCAGGCGGCTGACGGTGTGCTTCTCCATGTATTCGCTCATATCAAAGCGGATCAGCGGATCCACCGAGTCGAACAGCTGGTTGGCCAGCTGCTTGACCAGCTCGGTCTTGCCCACGCCGGTGGGGCCCACAAACAGGAAGCTGGCCGGGCGGCGACGGCCGGACAGATCTGCCCGGGCACGCTTCATGGCGCGGGCCACCGCGCTCACGGCCTCATCCTGACCGATGATGTGTTTCTTCAGCTCGGTTTCCAGATTCACCAGCTTTGCGAACTCGCTCTCCTGCACCTTCACGGCGGGGATGCCGGTCCACAGCTCGATGACCTTGGCCACATCCTCCATCTCCACCTGAATGCCGCCGGCCTTCAGCTCCAGCGCGGGCAGCTCTTCCCGCAGGCGGGCCAGATCGGTCTTGATCTGGGCCAGACGGGCGTAGTATTCCTCGGTCTGGCCTTCGCCCTCACCGGACTGCTCCGCCGCCAGCTCCTCGGCCTCCAGCGCGGCGATCTTTTTGTGGGTGTCGGCCAGCTGGCTGATCTCCGGATGGCGCAGGTTACAGCAGGCACAGGCCTCGTCCAGCAGGTCGATGGCCTTATCCGGCAGGAAACGATCGGAGATATAGCGCTCGCTCAGGTTGACCACCGCGGCCACGATGGGCTGGCTGACCTCCACACCGTGATGCTTTTCGTAGTATTTCTTGATGCCGCCAATCACCTCGATGGCCTGGGCCAGGCTGGGCTCGCCCACCTTGACCGGCTGGAAGCGGCGCTCCAGCGCCTGATCCTTTTCGATGTATTTGCGGTACTCGGCAAAGGTGGTGGCGCCGATCACCTGAATCTCGCCGCGACTGAGGGCGGGCTTCAGGATGTTGCCCGCGTTCATGGCGCCCTCGCTGTCGCCCGCACCGGTGATGCTGTGAATCTCGTCGATGAACAGGATCACATTGCCGGCGCTCTTCACCTCGCTGATCAGGCCCTTCACCCGCTGCTCGAACTGGCCGCGGAACTGGGTGCCGGCCACAAGACCGGTCAGATCCAGCAGATACAGCTGCTTGCCCTTCAGGCAGGAGGGCACCTGATCCCGGGCGATGCGCTGGGCAATGCCCTCGGCGATGGCGGTCTTGCCCACGCCGGCCTCACCGATCAGGCAGGGGTTGTTCTTCTGGCGGCGGGCCAGAATCTGGATGGTGCGGTAGATCTCCTGCTCGCGGCCGATGATTTCATCCAGCTTGCCGGCCTTTGCCTTGGCGGTCAGGTTCTCGCAGTATTTATCCAGGAACTTATAGCGGGGCTTTTTGCCCTTTTCGTTCTTCTCGCCGTCCTTTTCCTTCTTTTCCTTCGCGCCGAAGCCGAAGGGGAAGGTGGCGCTGCCGCCGGGGGTGAAGCCGTCCTCGTCGCCCTCACCGGAATCGTCGGCATCCGGGTCCTCCTGGCCGCCCATGGGGCCGAAGGGGAACATGCCGTTTTCGCCCGCTTCCTCCATGAAGCTGCTCATGCGCTCTTCCATGTTCTCCAGATCCTGATCCGACACGCCGAACTGTTTCATCAGATCGTCCACCGGCTTGATGCCCAGCTCCCGGGCACAGGTGAGGCAGTAGCCCTCCTGCTTGGGCTGGCCCGCCTCCATGCGCTGCACGAACACAATGGCCGTGCGCTTTTTACAACGTACACAAAGCATATCTCATTTCCCTTCCTTTGGGGTTCCGGGGCAAAAAGCCCGGCTTAATAAAACGGATTGAACTGCCCAAACAGCGAAAAGCCGATGCTTTCGCCCAGCACCTCCTGATTGAGCCAGGGGATGGAGCCGCCGGTGATCACAATAATCGCCCACACGGCGCACAGAATCAGATACAGATCCACCACGCCGGCCAGCAAACCCATGGCGAAGCCCAGCAGCTTGTTCACGCCGCCCAGAATGGGGATGCGGTTGAAGTTGGTAAGCACCGCCACCACAAAGCCCACAATCACCTTGCACAGCGCGAAGGCCACAAAGAACACCACAATGGCAATGATGGGGGTGAGCAGCGGAGCAATGACCTGCCGCACCACCTGATCCGCCAGCTCCGGGGCGCTGCCGGTGAGCACGCCGCCCGCGGACTGAATGATGCCCGCCTGAATCTCGTCCGGCAGAAAGCCGGCATACTTTTCCACCAGCTGATCCAGCTGCACCTGGCCGCCGTCGGCCAGAGTCTTTTCAATGCTGGTGGTGAAGTTGTTTTCAAAGAACTGGGTGAACAGCACCGGGGCGATGTTCTGGCTGAAGATGCTCGCGCCCAGCAGGCTGGCAAGATTGCCCGCGAACTGCACCAGCGCGGCCGCGAAGCCCTTGCCTGCATAGCGCAAGGCCACCAGCAGCAGAATCGCCAGCAGGATCAGGTCAAAACCGTTGGCAATGGTCATGGGTCATTTCCTCGTTTTCTCTTGGATTTTGCTTAAGAGGTTATTCCTCTGCGGGCTGGGTCACCAGCGCCGCCTGGCCGCCGCTGAATACCAGCAGATTCTTGGCATTCAGCACCGCCTGGGGCTGGCTGTCGGTGGACATTTCCCACAGATACTCCCCTTCCAGATCGTAGGCGGCAACACCACCGCCCCGTAATACATACGCGCCGGACCGGGTGCACACCACTTTGCTTGTGGGTGCAGGCACCGAAGCGGTGCCCAGCTCCTGGCAGTTTGTGTCCAGCAGAATCAGCCGCACCGGTGCATCGGCCATTTCCGAGCCGATCAGCACGCCAATCGCCCGCTGGCTTGCCGACACGCTGAGCAGCGTACCGCTGGGGTAGCTGTAGGTGGCCAGCTGCTCGCCGGTGGTGGTGTCGAACACTGCAATCCGGTTCTGGAACACCACCAGCAGTTTTGTGTTGCTGAGCCAGTGCATCTGCAGCACCGGGCTGGAGCCTGCGTCAATGGTCAGGCCGATGGTGCTGGAATTCAGATCCAGCAGATGAATCTTCACCGCCAGCTGCCCGTTCGCCGCGCTCAGGCAGGCAGCGGCGAACCGCTTGCCGTTCTGGGAAAAGGCGATCTGCCCGGGCACGCCCTCGGAATCGGTGGGGTACCACTGGTAGATGGGCTGGAAGGTGGAATCGTACACCGTGACCTCCGCCAGATAACGGCTGGAATCGGTGACCACCGCCACCGTTCCGCCCGCGGCCATTTCCGCCAGCAAAATGGGCTGGGTGTAGGTGTTGGTGTACAGCGTGCGGGTGCGGCTTTCCACCCGCAGCTCATAGCCTGCCCGGTTATACAGCACAAAGCGGGTCTTGCCGCTGCTGATACACGGCCGGGCATAGTTATGGGCAATGCTGCGCAGCTGGGCGCCCCGGGCGGAAAAGACCACCAGATCCTGGTTGCCCAGCTCCACAAAGCCACCGCCCAGGCTTTCCACCTGAAGCGGCTCGGCAATGCCGGTCTTGACCGGCCAGCCGCCGCCGGGCTGCAGCCCGATACGGGCGGATTCCACCACGTCGCTCAGCAGTGCAAGGCCCCGGCCGAAAATGCCGCTGGCATACAAAGCCAGCGCGGCCAGCACCACCAGCGCCAGCGCCGCGGTGCGCAGCCGCCGCAGCCTGCGGCGGTGCTTCAATGCGCTCAGGCGGGTGAGCTTCGCCCCGCCGGGCGTCTGATTGGGTTCCATCTCCATATCCCCGCCCCCTTTCTTGTTGTTCGTCACAGAATGCGGCCGGGTTCCCCCTGGGGTCTGCCCGCCTGCCACAGTGGCAGCTCGGGGTAGTCCACCCAGGCCAGAAACAGGCCCTGGGCCGGCAGGGTGGGGCCTGCCTGGCTGCGATCCCGGCTTTCCAGAATGGCGGGAATCTGCTCCGGGTTCAGCTTGTGCTGGCCCGCCAGAACCAGCGTGCCCGCCAGAATCCGCACCATGTTATAAAGGTAGCCGTCCGCGGTGACGGTCACAGTTACCAGATCGCCGGTGCGCTGCACCCGGCATTGGGTGATGGTGCGCACCGTGCTGCCCCGCTGGGCCACCTCGCAGCCGGCGGAGCACAGGCTCATGAAATCGTGGCTGCCCACAAACCGGTCCGCCGCCGCCTGCATGGCAGCCTCGTCCAGCCTGCCCGGCAGCCGGTGATGCCAGCCGGCCCCGAAGGGGCTGTCGATGGGGCTGTTCCAGATGCGGTAGCAGTAGGTCTTTGCGTGGGCGGCGTAGCGGGCGTGGAATTCCTCCTCCACCTCCATGGCCCGGTTCACCCGGATGGCTGTCGGCAGCTTCTGATTCAGCGCCAGCGGCAGCTTTTCCATGGGGATGCGGCAGTCCGCCCAGAAGTTCACCGCATAATGCAGTGCGTGGACTCCCGCGTCGGTGCGGGAGCAGCCCTTCACCGGCGGTCGGGTGCCCAGCAGGGCCTCCAGCCCGTCCTGCAATGCCTGGCAGACCGAAAGGCCGTTGTTCTGCACCTGAAAGCCGCAGAAGCCGCTGCCGTCGTAGCTGATGTCCAGCAGGATGTTCATGGTGTTACAGCACCCCCGGCATCACAAAGCGGGTGGCCCACACCAGACCGAAGGTGACGGCGCAGAAGGCCACGGTGCCCCAGTCGTGGGGCTGAAATTTGAGCACCTTCAGCCGGGTACGGCCCTCGCCGCCCCGGTAGCACCGGCACTCCATGGCCATGGCCAGCTCGTCCGCCCGGCGGAAGGCCGAAATGAACAGCGGGATCAGGATGGGCACCATGGCCTTGATCCGATCCTTGGCGCTGCCGCTGTCCAGCATGGCGCCGCGGGCCTTCTGGGCATTCATGATCTTGTCGGTCTCCTCAATCAGGGTGGGGATGAACCGGAGGGCGATGGTCATCATCATGGCCAGCTCGTGCACCGGCAGGCCCAGCTTTGCAAAGGGCGACAGCAGCCGCTCGATGGCGTCGGTGAGCACGATGGGGCTGGTGGTGTAGGTGAGCAGGCCGGTGCCCGCGATCAGGGCCACGATACGCACCGCCATGAAGATGGCGTAGGCGATGCCCTCTTTATACACCTTGATGACCCAGAAATGAATCAGCGGCTCGCCCTCGCCGCCCATGAAGAACAGGTTCAGAATGGCCGTGAAGGCGATGATGGGAATGATGGGCTTCAGGCTCTTTACGATGATGCGCAGCGGAATCTTTGCCAGCATGTAAAGGCCCGCCAGCAGCACCAGACTGAGCGCAAGGCCCAGGAAATTGTTGATGGTAAACAGCAGCACAATGTAGGCGATGACCAGCAGAATCTTCAGCCGCGGGTCGGTGCGATGCACGATGGAATCGCCCGGGAAGTGCTGCCCGATGGTGATGTCCTTCAGCATGTGGTCTCCTCCCCTTTGGCTTCTTTGCGGGCCTTCGCCTCCAGAATGGTCTTGACCGCCCAGGGCACGGTGTATACGTCCTGAGGCAGATCCAGCCCCATCTGGCGCAGCTTCAGAAAGATCTTGGTCACCTGCGGCACCGAGAGCCCCAGCGCCAGCAGCTCGTCCGCCCGGGCGAACACCTTATCCACCCGGTCGTACATGGCGATCTTTTTCTGATCCATCACCAGCACCTTGTCGGCGTATTTGGCAATGTCCTCCATGGAATGGCTCACCAGCAGCACGGTGGTGCCGGTCTCCTTGTGGTAGCGCTTGACCTGGCTGAGGATCATGTCCCGGCCTTCCGGGTCAAGGCCCGCGGCGGGCTCGTCCAGCACCAGCACCCGGGGCTCCATGGCCAGCACGCCCGCAATGGCCACCCGGCGCTTCTGACCGCCGGACAGCTCGAAGGGGCTGCGCTCCAGATATTCCTCCGGCAGGCCGGTGAAGGCCGCCGCCCGGCGCACCCGCCGGTCGATCTCCTCCTCGCTCAGGCCCATGTTTTTGGGGCCGAAAGCGATGTCTTTATAAATCGTCTCCTCAAACAGCTGATACTCCGGGTACTGGAACACCAGACCCACCGCAAAGCGAACCTTGCGGATGTCCTGCCCCTTGGCCCAGATGTCCTTGCCGTCCAGCAGCACCTGGCCGCTGGTGGGCTTCAGAATGCCGTTGAAGTGGGTAATGAGGGTGGATTTGCCGCTGCCGGTGGAGCCGATGATGCCCACAAAGTCGCCCTCCTCTACCGCAAAGCTCACGTCCTCCAGCGCGGTGGTGGCGTCCGGCATGCCGGCGTTGTATATATGAGTCAGATGGCGCGTTTCAATGATGGCTGCCATTGGTTTCACATCCTTACTGCAAAGGGGCGCTAAGCCCCGGAAATGTGCCTCCTGCTTGCAAGATGGCGCTTTCGTCTGTTTTATTCATCCGCCGTTATTTCAGCAGCTCGTAGAGCGCGGCGGCGCACTCGTCCTCGGTGATGATGCCCTCGGGCAGGTTCAGCCCCGCCTTCACCAGTTCATCCCGCAGCTCGGCGGCCTGGGGCACGTCCAGCCGCAGGGAGCGAACCTTCTCGGTCTGGCTGAACACCTCCTTCGGGGTGCCCTCCATGACCACATGGCCCTCGCTCATCACCAGCACCCGGTCGGCCTGCGCGGCCTCCTCCATATAGTGGGTGATGCTCACCACGGTGATGCCGAAATCCTTGTTCAGATGATGGATGGTCTCCATCACCTTTTCCCGGCCCCGGGGGTCCAGCATGGCGGTGGCTTCGTCCAGCACCAGGCAGTCCGGCCGCATGGCGATCACGCCCGCGATGGCCACGCGCTGCTTCTGGCCGCCGCTCAGCTTGTGGGGGGCCTTTTCCCGGTGCTTGTAAATGCCGGACATCTGCATGGCCTCGTCGATGCGGGCGCGGATCTCGGCCGGGGGAACGCCCAGGTTCTCCAGCGCGAAGGCCACATCCTCCTCCACCACGGTGGCGACGATCTGGTTGTCCGGGTTCTGGAACACCATGCCCACGGTCTGGCGAATGTCGTACAGGTGGCTTTCATCCCGGGTATCCATGCCCTCCACGGTCACGGTGCCGCTCTCGGGCAGCAGGATGGCGTTGAAGTGCTTGGCCAGGGTGGACTTGCCGCAGCCGTTGGCGCCCAGCACCGCCACGAACTCCCCCTTGCGGATGGTCATGGATGCGCCATCCACCGCATAAGGGTTTTCCGGGGTGTAGCGAAAGCGCACGTCTTTTGCGGCGATCATCTCGTTCATTTCGGTTTCTCTCCCCTCTCGTTCCGGGTCCGTAAGGTTCAGGCCTCCTGCCAGATGGCGGTGGCCCCGCAGGGCACAACGCCGCCGGTGCTGCTCACCGGCAGGCCGATCTCATCGCAGCTGGTCACGCCGCCGTGCTTGTTGCACAGGGTGGTTTTCAGGATGTACTCCATCACCGCGGGCGACAGGCCGGTGGTGTAGCTGTTCACCGCCACAAACAGGGGCTGCTCGCTGAGCACGCCCGCGCACAGGGCGATCAGATCATAGATGTTATCCTCCAGCTTCCACACCTCGCCGCCGGGGCCACGGCCATAGCTGGGCGGGTCCATGATGATGGCGTCGTAGGTGTTGCCCCGGCGGATCTCCCGGGCCACAAACTTGGCGCAGTCGTCCACAATCCAGCGGATGGGCTTATCGGCCAGACCGCTGGCCTGTGCATTCTCCCGGGCCCAGGCCACGATGCCCTTGGAGGCATCCACATGGCAGACGCTGGCACCGGCCGCGGCGCAGGCCAGCGTGGCGCCGCCGGTATAACCGAACAGGTTCAGCACCTTGATGGGGCGGCCGGCAGCCTTGATCTTCTCCTCGTACCAGGCCCAGTTCACAGCCTGCTCCGGGAACACGCCGGTGTGCTTGAAGCCGGTGGGGCTGACCACCAGAGTCAGCGCACCGCAGCCGATCTTCCACTTTTCCGGCAGGCGGCGGCGGTATTCCCACTGGCCGCCGCCCCGCTCGGACCGGTGATACACCGCGTCCGCCTTGGCCCACAGGGGGCTGGTCTCGGGGCTTTTCCACACCACCTGAGGATCCGGGCGCACCAGCAGGGTGCTGCCCCAGCGCTCCAGACGGTTGCCGCAGGTTGCGTCGATGAGTTCATAATCTTGCCAGCTGGTGGCAGGGCGCATACGCAATTCTCCTTTTTCATTCCGGGGAAACCGGTGGTGCTTCGGTGCTCCGGGCGGTTTCCGTATCAGTATAACGTGTATTTATGAAATTTTCTTGGCGGGGTCAGTCGAACATGCTCTGCTGACCCGGAGCATCCAGCTCCTTGGGCAGCTCCAGCCCCAGATGAACCCATGCCTGCCGGGTGGCGCAGCGGCCCCGGGGGGTGCGGGTGAGGAAACCCATCTGCATCAGATAGGGCTCGCACACATCCTCCAGCGTCACGGCCTCCTCGCCCAGCGCGGCGGCCAGCGTATCCAGACCCACCGGCCCGCCGCCGTACAGCTCGATGATGGCCCGCAGCATGCTCCGGTCCATCTCGTCCAGACCCAGCTCGTCAATGTCCATCCGTTTCAGGGCCAGCTTTGCGGTGGCCTCGTCGATCACGCCGTCCGCCAGAACGGCGGCAAAGTCCCGCACCCGCTTTAACAGCCGGTTGGCCACACGGGGGGTACCACGGCTGCATTTTGCCAGCTGATAGGCCCCTTCCGGGGTGCAGGGCTGGCCCAGAATGCCCGCCGAACGCTGAATGATGCCGCTCAGCTCGTCCGGGCTGTACAATTCCAGCTTCAGCAGCACGCCGAACCGATCCCGCAACGGGCCGGTGATCTGGCCCGCACGGGTGGTGGCGCCGATCAGGGTGAACCGGGGCAGGTTGATGCGGATGCTCTGGGCGCTGGGGCCCTTGCCGATCATGATGTCCAGCGCGTAGTCCTCCAGCGCAGGATACAGAACCTCTTCCACCTGACGGGACAGGCGATGGATCTCGTCGATGAAGAGCACGTCGCCCTCCTGCAGGTTGGTGAGCAGGGCCGCCAGATCGCCGGGCTTCTCGATGGCCGGGCCGCTGGTGATGCGGATCTGCACCCCCATCTCCTGAGCCACGATGCCCGCCAGCGTGGTCTTGCCCAGACCCGGAGGGCCGTAAAGCAGGATGTGATCCATGGGCTCGCCCCGGCGCTTGGCGGCTTCCAGATAGATGCGCAGGTTTTCCTTTACCTTTTCCTGACCCACATACTCATCCAGAGTTTTGGGCCGCAGGCTGATCTCTTCGCTTTCGCCCTGATTCATCTCCGGGCTGACCAGCCGTGTGCCGAATTCGTATTCTTCCACAGGTTACCTTCCTTTCGCCATGCCGCGCAGCGCCAGCTTGATGAGTTCCTCCACCGGCAGGGAGGGGTCGGCCTTGGCCACCGCCTGGGCCGCCTCGCTGGGGCTGTAGCCCAGGCTGGTGAGGGCCGCGATGGCCTGGCTCAGGTTGCCCGCCGGTGCTCCGCCGCCGCTCACATCGCCCAGCGTGATGCCCTCGGCCAGACCCTTGCCCACCTTGTCCTTCAGCTCCAGCGCGATGCGCTGGGCCAGCTTGGGGCCCACGCCGTTGGCGGCGGTGAAGGCCTTGTGATCCCCGGCCGAGATGGCCAGTGTGATCCGCTCGGGGGTCATCACGTTCAGAATCGCCAGACCCACCTTGGGGCCCACGCCGGACACGGCGGTGAGCATCTTGAAGCAGGCCTGCTGCTCCTCGGTGGCAAAACCGAAGAGGGTCACGTCGTTTTCGGTGATATTCATATAGGTATAAAGGGTGACCTCATGGCCGATGGCCGGCAGCGCCGACGACACCGACGCGGGCACCTGCACAAGATAGCCCACTCCCGCGCAGGAAATAACCACCATGTCCAGGGTCTTTTTCAATAGTTTTCCGGTCAGACAATAAATCATCGGGAACCTCCTGTTGCTTTCTCAACGCTTCGGTCAGCGCAGCGGCGTGCCCATCAGGCGGCTGCGGCTGCAATGGCAATGGGCGATGGCCATGCCCAGTGCGTCGGCGGTATCGTCCGGCTTTGGCACCTTTTCCAGCTTGAGCATCATGCGGGTCATCTCCTGCACCTGCTTTTTCACCGCCTTGCCGTAGCCGGTCACCGCCTGCTTCACCTGCATGGGGGTATATTCAAAGATGGGGATGCCGCACTTGGCCGCCGCCAGCAGAATCACGCCTCTGGCCTCGGCCACGCCGATCACCGTGGTCTGGTTGTGCTGATAAAACAGCTGCTCGATGCTCAGTGCCTCGGGCCTGTAGGTGGTCATCACATCCAATACGCCCTCATACACCTTGTCCAGCCGCTGTTCAAAGGGCACGCCCGCCTCGGTCGTAACCGCGCCGAACGCCACCGATGTGAACCGGTTGCCCACATATTCCACCACGCCCCAGCCCACGATTGCATAGCCGGGGTCGATGCCCAATACTCGCATAGATACACCTCTCCATATTAACCGATATAGTATACTATATTTTTTATAAAATAGCAAATACCGGCGGAAGCGTTCTCCCGCCGGACAAAAAGAGGGCAGCGGCTCCGGTGAGCCCTGCCCTCTTTTTCTGTTTTCCGGGCGAGAAAACGCGGCAGTTTCCTCGCCCCGGTTCAATCTGACAGATTTTTCGTTTTTATTTCATACTGTTTTCATAGTATTGATGTATCATAACGGGTCGTTGTACGGCGTTGCCCCGCTTCCAACGGCACGCAAAACAAAAAACAGGACGCTCGACTGAGCGCCCTGTGTGGTGGACGGTAAGGAACTCGGTGCGGCCCCGCCCAACCGGGCGGCCCCGCGCCGCTCGGCTTTCCGGCCTTCGCGGCAGCCCGCCGGAAAACCTGCCACCGGCAGATTTTCTGTTCGGCGGTCACCCTTCCGGGATTCGAGTTCCTGCCACTTTTCAAATTCTATAAAACAAAAACAGGACGCTCGATTGAGCGCCCTGTATGGTGGACGGTAAGGAACTCGAATCCCTGACCCTCTGCACGTCAAGCAGATGCTCTACCAGCTGAGCTAACCGTCCATGTCCTTTCGGCTTGATTATTATATCGAATCTTTTTTCAAATTGCAAGCATTTTTTCGAAAAAATTTTTTCTTTTTTCATTTTTCCCGTTCCGGCGCTTTTCTGCCGGTTTTTCTTAGCCGCAGCAGATACACGCTGCCCCATGGAAAGGAGCACCGATATGAATTCCCCTTCCCTTTCTTCCCGGCATCCCACCGCCCTCCGGCTGCGCCGGCTTTGCCCCGTTCTTGCCGCTGCACTGGTGCCTGTGGTGCTGCTGGCCGGGCTGTATGCCGCCCGGGGCGTGGCCCCCTTCGGGCCGAACAGCCTGTTCTTCGGAGACATGGACGGCCAGTATTCCCATTTTCTGGCCGACTTTTCCGAGCTGTTCGGCCGGGGGCTGTTTTATACCTGGCACAAGGCTCTGGGCGGCGAGGCCCTCAGCTGGGCCGCCTACTATCTGTTCAGCCCTTTTAATTTTCTGGTTCTTTTGTTTCCCACCGCCCAGATGCCCACCGCCGTGACCCTGCTCACCCTGGCCAAGGCGGGCTGCGCCGGGCTTTCGATGAATCTGTTTCTGCGCCGCCGGGTGGGCGGATGGCTCCCGGTTCCGCTCAGCTGGGCCTGGGCGCTGAGCGGTTACCTGCTGGGCTTTTCCCAGAACATCATGTGGATGGACGCTCTGATTGCTCTGCCGCTGATTGCCTGGGGCATCCGGCGCATTCTGGACGGCCGTTCCCCCTGGCTGTACCTGCTGAGCCTTGCGGCAGGAATCTTCTGCTGCTATTACATCGGCTGGATGCTCTGCCTGTATTCCCTGCTCTATTTTCTCTTCGGGCTTGCCGGGGGCAGCGCGGCCGGGCACAAAGGGCGGGCCGCCGGGCGGTTTGCGCTGGCCAGCCTGCTGGCAGGCGGGCTGAATGCCTGGATGCTGCTGCCGGTGGCAAAGGCTCTGGGGCAGGGCAAGGCCCAGGCGGCCATGGAATGGGGCTTTTCCACCAATTTCTCCTTTCCACAGCTGCTGGGCCAGCTGTTTGCCGGCGCCTACCCCGCCGGGCAGGATACCAACACGCTGCCGCTTATTTTCTGCGGCACCCTTCCTCTGGTGCTGGCGGCACTGTTTTTTCTTCGCCCCGGCCCGCTGCGCCCGAAGCTGGCGGGCGGCGGGCTTGTGGTCTGTCTGCTGTGCAGCTTCTGGCTGCGCACACCGGATCTTGTATGGCATGGCTTCCAGAGCCCCAGCTGGTTCAATTACCGTTACAGCTTTCTGTTTATCTTCACCCTGCTGGAGCTGGCCGCGCTGGGCGGCAAGGGGCTTTCGGAGCATCTGTCCACCATCCGCCGGTGGGCTGCGCCCGGCCTGGTTGCGCTGCTGCTGGCCGCGGGCTGGTGGCTGGAACTGGTTCCCGGCTGGGCAGCGGCACTTGCTCTGTGCTGTCTGGCGGCTGCCGTGCTGCTGCTCACAATACCCCGGCGGCGGGCAGCGGCGCTGCTGGCTGCACTCTGCCTTGCGGCGGAGCTTGCGGCCAACGGCTGGGCCGCGCTGGAAGCCTTTGAGCCATTTTCATCCACCCTGCCTCAGCTGACGGAGCAGTGGCAGGCCACCGTGAACGAATACAGCGGGCAGGATCCCTCGGCCCGGATGCAGCTGGCCGAGGGCGGGCAGAACACGCCCTTTTTGCTGAACTACAACGGTCTGAGCCACTACAGCAGCAGCTATTCCGAAGCGACCTATGAACTGATGCGTGCTCTGGGCTGCAGCGGCACCAGCGGCTGGATGAGCTGGGCCGACGGTCTGACCCAGAGCACCGCCAGCCTGCTGGGCCTGCGCTGGCAGCTGGGCGGCACAGCCTCCGGCCAATGGCAGCAGCAGGGCGATGTGTGGGAAAATCCCTGCGCCCTGCCGCTGGTCACCGCGGCGGCAGGCACAGACAGTGCACGGCTTGCACTGGACCGGCCTTTCGACAACCTGAATCAGGTCTACAACACCCTGTTGGGTGAGGATGCCGCCATTCTGCATTCCATTGAGGCAGAACCCTCCGTTCAGGGGATGGAAGCCGGGGCGGACGGGCTGCACTACACCGTGACCGGTGAAAACGCCGCCCTGCGTTTTTCTCTCACCGCCCCGGTCTCCGGCGTGCTGTATGCCAGCTTTCCGGTGTACGACCAGTACTGCGGAGCCGATGTCTTTGTGGACGGCGAAGCGGCGGGTCAGACCCTTTTGCAGCAGAGCAACGGCACCCTTTGCCTGGGTTCGGTTCAGGCGGGCCAGACGGTCACCGTGGAACTGCACCCGCAGGCGGACACGCTTTCTCTGGGCGGCTGGAGTTTCGCCATGGAGGACAGCCGGGCACTGGCCGATGCCTGCGCCCGCCTGCAGCAGCAGGGACTTCAGGTGGAGACCTTTGCCCCCGGCCTTGTGCGCGGAACCATTCAGGTACCCCAGGGCTGCACCACCCTGTTCACCAGCATTCCCGCCGAGCCAGGCTGGCAGGTGCTGGTGGACGGTGAGCCGGTATCCACCGGCACAGGCTGGGGCGCGCTGCTCACCGCGCAGATCACCCCCGGCGAGCATCAGGTCACCCTTCGCTTCACCCCCGCCGGGCTGAAGGCCGGCACGGCAGTCAGCCTGTGCAGTCTGGGCGCTGCAGCAGCCTGGCTGGCAGCGCGCCGCCTTGGTCATACAGCCCAGAAAGCCCGGCCCCGCAGCCAAAAACCCTTGTGACAACGCCCAATGCTGTTAAAAATCATTTGTATATTCTTGACAAACCTTTTTTCCTGCTTTAGTATAGGTAAGGTTACGAATAGATGTAATTATATAAGAAGCAATCCAACTTAGCGATCCAATTCAGAAAGGATAACAATATGGAACGTAAAGATTTGCGCAACATTGCCATCATCGCCCACGTTGACCATGGTAAAACCACCCTGGTGGACCAGATGCTGAAGCAGAGCGGCGCGTTTCGTGAAAATCAGCAGGTGGCCGAGCGCGTGATGGACTCCGGCGACATCGAGCGGGAGCGCGGCATCACCATTCTGGCCAAGAACTGCTCCACCGTGTACAACGGTGTGAAGATCAACATCGTGGACACCCCGGGCCACGCCGACTTCGGCGGCGAGGTGGAGCGTGTTCTGAAGATGGTCAACGGCGTGCTGCTGCTGGTGGACGCCGCCGAGGGCTGCATGCCCCAGACCCGTTTCGTGTTGCAGAAGGCCCTGCAGCAGAATCTGAACCTGGTCATCGCCGTGAACAAGATCGACCGGCCTGACGCCCGCATCAAGGAAGTAATCGACGAAGTTCTGCTTCTGCTCATGGATCTGGGCGCCACCGACGAGCAGCTGGACAGCCCCATGGTGTTCTGCTCCGGCCGCGCCGGCACCGCCAGCTACAGCCCGGACGTGCCCGGCACCGACCTGAAGCCCCTGTTCGACACCATTCTGGAATACGTGAAGGGTCCCGAGGGCGACCCGGACGCTCCCTTCCAGATGCTGTGCTCCAGCGTGGACTACAACGAGTTCGTGGGCCGTATCGGCATCGGCCGCATCCAGAACGGCCGCATGAAGGTTGGTCAGGACGTGCAGGTTTGCGACTGGCACGACCCCAGCGTTTCCATCAAGGGCCGCATCACCAAGCTGTACGAGTTCAAGGCCAATGGCCGTGAGCCCGCCGAGGAAGCCTCTGCCGGCGATATTGTCGCCTTCTCCGGCATCACCGATGTGACCATCGGCAACACCCTGTGCGATCCCGCCAACGTGGAGCCCCTGCCCTTCGTGAAGATCAACGATCCCACCGTGGAGATGACCTTCGCCGTAAACGACAGCCCCTTCGCCGGCCGCGAAGGCAAGTTCGTGACCAGCCGCCAGATCCGCGACCGCCTGCAGCGCGAGCTGCTGAAGGACGTGGCCCTGAAGGTTGAGGACTCCGCCACCAGCGATTCCTTCCGCGTGATGGGCCGTGGCGAGATGCACCTGTCCATCCTGATCGAAACCATGCGCCGCGAAGGCTACGAGCTGCAGGTCAGCCCCCCGAAGGTTCTGACCCACGAGGAGAACGGCCAGCTGATGGAGCCCTTCGAGCGCGTTGTCATCGACACCCCCACCGAATATCAGGGCGCGGTTATGACCGCTCTGGGCTCCCGCAAGGCCATCCTGCAGCAGATGGAGCCCATCGGCACCCGCGTGCGTCTGGAGTTCCGCATGCCCAGCCGCGGCCTGTTCGGCTACCGCAGCCAGTTCCTCACCGATACCCACGGCGAAGGCATCCTGAACACCATTTTTGACGGCTACGACGCCTGGTGCGGCGACATCACCTGCCGCAGCACCGGCAGCCTGGTGAGCTTCGAGACCGGCGACGCCGTGACCTACGGCCTGTTCAACGCCCAGCAGCGCGGCACCCTGATCGTGACCCCGGGCGAGAAGGTCTACGAGGGCATGGTCATCGGTTACACCCCCACCGGCGAGGACATCAGCGTGAACGTCTGCAAGACCAAGCACCTGACCAACACCCGTGCTTCCGGCTCCGACGACGCCCTGCGTCTGGTTCCCGTTTCCAAGTTCAGCCTGGAAGCCTGCCTGGAGTTCCTGGCTCCCGACGAGCTGCTGGAGGTTACCCCCGAGAACCTGCGCATCCGCAAGCGCATCCTGAACCACGACATGCGCATGAAGCAGCTGAAGGGCAAGAAGAACGGCTAAGCCGCTCCCCTTCTCTGAATCGAGCATCCGCCCCTGTGCCACCCGGCGCAGGGGCTTTTTTGTATTCTTTCCGTTGACAAGCCCCCTGCCCCGCTTTATGATGAAAACAGAATTCAATGCAACGGAGGTCTCTTTGCCATGGAAGAACTGTTTGGAACCAAAAAACTGGGGTTCGGCTGCATGCGCCTGCCCCTTACCGGCCCCGCCGCCGACCCGACCAGTCAGGTGGATTTTGAAAAGACCTGCCGCATGGTGGACGATTTTCTGGCAGCAGGCTTCTGCTATTTCGACACCGCCCACGGCTACCTGAACGGCAAAAGCGAAACCGCCCTGCGCCACTGCCTGACCAGCCGCTACCCCCGGGAGCGTTACCTGCTGGCAGACAAGCTGTCCAACAGCTTTTTCAAAAGCGAGGAGGAGATCCGCCCCCTGTTCTTTTCCCAGCTGGAGGCCTGCGGGGTGGAGTACTTTGACTTCTACCTGATGCACGCCATGAACGCCAACTACTACCCCAAATACTGCGCCTGCAACGCCTTCGCCGTGGCCCGGCAGCTGAAGGAGGAAGGGTACATCCGGCACATCGGCATCTCCTTTCACGACAAGCCCGCCCTGCTGGAGCAGATTCTCACCGAGCAGCCGGACATTGAGGTGGTGCAGATTCAGTTCAACTACGCCGACTACGACAGCCCCAGTGTGGAAAGCCGGGTACTGTATGAGATCTGCCGCCGCTTTCAAAAGCCCGTGATCGTGATGGAGCCGGTGCGGGGCGGCGCACTGGCCAACCTGCCTCCGCAGGCAGCCGAGAGCTTTGCCGGTATGGAGGGCAGCCCTGCCGGCTATGCCCTGCGTTTCGCCGCCAGCTTCGCGGGCGTGGGTATGGTGCTCAGCGGCATGAGCGACCCGGCCCAGATGGAGGAAAATCTGGGCCTGTTCCGGGACTTCCGGGCCCTTTCGCCCCGGGAATGGCAGGCGGTGAACGGCGCCCGGGCGGCGCTGGCCGGGCTGAAGAGCATCGGCTGCACCGGCTGCCGCTACTGCGTGGACGGCTGCCCCAAGGCCATTGCCATCCCCGAGCTGTTTGCCTGCGCCAACAGCCGGAACCTGTTCAACGACATGGGCGCCGCCACCTATTACGGCGTATGCACCCGTGGCGGCCACGGCAGGGCGGCAGACTGCATCGGCTGCGGCCAGTGCGAAGCCGCCTGCCCCCAGCATCTGCCCATCCGCCAGCTGCTGGCCCAGGTGAGCGCCCAGTTCGACACCCCCGCCGAATGATATTGGAAAGCAAACCAAAAAGCGCGGGCTCCCGTTCCAGCGGAAGGGAGCCCGCGCTCTTTTTCTTTTTTCTTCGATCAGCGGGTCAGCGCCGCCTGTCGGCTGCCTGCCCTGCGGGTGCGCACCAGCTGCCAGACCGCTGCCGCGGCCAGCGCCAGCGTACTGAGGCCGCTCACCCAGTCCGACACATGCTGCAGCGTGGTGCCGGTGTAGCTCACCCGCACCTGACCCGCCGGGGCATTCTCCGGCATGGTCAGCTCCACCCGACCGCCGCCGTCCTTGTGCAGCTCCAGCTGGATGGGTTCGCTGCCGTCCGCCGGGGTGAGGGTGGCAGAATAGCCCTTGTACCACAGCTTGGGGATACCGTAGGGGCCGGATACCTGGCCGTCAAAGTCGAACACAAAGTCGCCATTCGGCAGATAATTGCCGGTGTAAACACCGGAGGTGTTGCTGTACTGAGCGCCCGGCTCAAAGGCAAAGGCTTTGGCGTCCACCCCGGCGGGCACCCACTCGGCACCCACCAGATAGAAGGTCTCGCCCCGCTGGCTGGTGAAGTAGTTGGAGGGGTAGTTCACCTGCTCGGGGAACTGGGTGGCGCTGACCGCCAGATCCGCCGCCCCTACCGCGAAGGCCGCCGCCAGCACCAGCACCCGGGCCCGGCGGGAGTCAAGCCCCGCCAGCAGCAGGGTAAGCGCCAGGCACACCGCCAGCTGACCGAAGGCGTTGAGCCGCCAGGGGAACTGGATGCTGTTGAGAAGGGTATCGTCCAGCATGCGCCAGGGCACGAAGGGCAACACCAGAACCGTGAGCACCACGCCCACCGCCAGAAAAACCCCGGCAGCCCGGCGTGCGCCGCTGCGCCGCCCCAACGGGCTCAGCAGCAGAGCCGCCACAACCAGAATGCCCACCATGCCGGTGAGGCCAAGGCCCATGTAATTGTTCGGGGTAAACAGCCCGGCCAGATTCACCGTGTTCCAGGAAACCTGGGTCAGGGGCTGCTCGGTGACGGCGAACTTGTCGCTGGCAAACTGCTCCAGCATGGGCAGCCAGTAATAGCAGCTTACCAGAAGGCAGGCCCCCGCAGCGCCCAGACCGCTCAGGATCGCCCGGCGGTTCAGCACCCGGGGCAGCCGCACCAGCACCCACACAATGGCCAGCAGGCCCGCCAGTGCCAGACTCACCGTATGGCTGAGCACAAGGCCGGTGAAGCCCAGCCAGAGCACCCAGGGGCGTTTGGCACCCTCCTCGGTTAAATCCCACAGGCCCCAGACCACCAGCGGCAGGAACACCATGGCCTGCACCTCGCCCACCGCGCTGCGGATGTAAAGGTTGGTAAAGTGATAGTGGCACAGGCCGTACAGTACCATCAGAAGGCAGCCGCCGAAGTGCTTTTTGGTGATGGCGCGCCCGGCAAAATAGCTGGTGACACACTGAGCCGCCACACAGCCCAGCATCAAAAATTTGAAGGCCAGCTCCGGCCCAAGGCCCGCCACCCGGGCCAGCGCCGCCGGATACAGAAACAGATCCGGATAGAACAGGCCGCTGGCGTAGCCGTAGCCGCCCAGCATCAGCGAATAGATGCGCACCGGCAGGCTGGAATGCCCGCCCAGCGCAGCGGCCAGCCCCTCCAGCCGCAGAATGTGGAACACGCTGTCGTGCCCGGCCACCAGATCCCGGCTGGCAAAGGGCAGCGCGCAAAGCAGCAGCACCAGCCCGGCGCAGGCAAGGCCGGTGACAAGCTCGTATCGAATGGTTTTGGTTCGCATGGATCGTTTCCGCCTTTTTTCTACATTTTATGCGTTCGTTCTATTATAGCACACAGCGGCGGGAATTTCCGCCCCAAAAGTTGGCATGGGCGCAAAAATGCCCCGGCGGGCCGGAAGCCGGCAACCCGCCGGGGCATTGCGCGTTTTATACGGTTATTTCATCTGGGTGTATTTCGGGGGCTGGTTTGCGCCGTCTGTGCCGGGCTGCTTCGGTGCGGAAGGCCGGGGATGCTTTTTCGCCGCCCGCCGGGCCAGCAGAACCACCACGACAATCACCACAGCCGCCACCACCAGGAAGGGCAGCAGGTAGATCAGCCCGATCACCAGCTCCTGCACCACCGCCACAAAGCCGTTCCAGCTGCCCCGGAAGGCGGAGCCCACCCGGCTGGCAAAGCTGGGGCTCTGGGGGGTGAGCTCGGTGACCTCGTCCAGATAGACCTCCACCGTGCTGTATGCGATCTGATCCTTCAGAACGTTCATCTGGCCGGTGTAGCTTTCGATCTCGTACTGCACCTGGGTGCGCTGGTTCTCGATGGCCAGAAGATCCTCCAGATTTTCGGCCTTGGCGGCCAGCTCATCCAGCCGCTGGCGCTGCTGCTCCAGGCTGGCCAGCCGGGCCTCCAGATCTACGTATTCGGCGGTCACGTCCTGAGTGGACTCGCTGCGCCGGGTAAGGTTGGCAGCCTGCCCCGCCGCGTTCAGAAATTCGCTGTAATGCTCCGCCGGCACGCGCAGGGTGTAATACACGCTGCGGTCGCCCCGCTCGGCGCTGCCGCTGGTCTCGCTGCTCTGCACATAGGCCCCCGCCTGACTGGCCGCTTCCAGCAGGTCGGCGCTGGCCTGATCGTATTGTTTGGTCTCCAGCCAGAGGGTGGCGTTGTAGATGATCTTGCGGCTGTCCTGCGGGGTGAGCGCGCCGGAATCCAGGCTGGTCTGGCCGCCGGTTCCGTTGGCGGCGTCTGCCACCGCACCGGCTTCCCCGCTGCCCTGTGCAATCTCCTGCACGGCGGCGGTGCTGGTGGCCGTTGCGCCGGATGCTCCCCCGCAGCCGGTGAACAGAGCCGTGAAAAGGGCGGCAGCAAGCGCCGCGGCGATCCATTTCTTCCTGTGCTTCATCTGTGTTCCCTCCTTGTTTTTTGGCAAAACCACCAAGTTTTCCATGCAAAGAATGTTGCCTGTCTGACCCTTATACGAAATTGCCGGGGGGATTATTGCAGCTCTTCTATAAATAAGATACAATAAAAGGCGTTGTGTCACAAGGGGGCGAACGGGTGCCCCGCTTTTTGAAGAAGGAAGTGTATTTTTGATGGGTATGAATTTTCTGGTGGGGCAGAGCGGCGGCCCCACCGCGGTGATCAATTCCAGCCTGGCGGGCGTGTATGAAACCGCTCGTGCCTGCGGCGCCGGGCGCATTTACGGCATGCACTACGGCATCGAGGGCCTGCTGGCGGAAAAACTGCTGGATCTGGACCAGCTGCTGGGCAGCGCATTGAACATCGAGCTGCTCAAGCGCACCCCCTCCTCCTATCTGGGCAGCTGCCGGTACAAGCTGCCCACCCCCGAGCAGGACGAAGGCGTATACCAGACGCTGTTCCGCCTGTTTGAGCGTTACCAGATTGACGCGGTGCTCTACATCGGCGGCAACGACAGCATGGACACCATTGCCAAGCTGGCCGCCTACGGCAGCCGCATCGGCAGCCCCATCCGGTTCATCGGTGTGCCCAAGACCATCGACAACGACCTGATGCTCACCGACCACACCCCCGGCTTTGGCAGCGCGGCCAAGTACATCGCCACCGTGATGAAGGAGATCATCCGGGATTCCAACGTGTACGACCTGAAGAGCGTGACCGTGACCGAGATCATGGGCCGCCACGCGGGCTGGCTGGCAGCCTCCGCCAGCCTTTCCAAGGGCGCGGACTGCGACGGCCCGGACCTGATCCTGCTGCCGGAGGTTCCCTTCAGCGAGGAGCTGTTCCTGCGCCGCGTGGATGAGCTGCGCAGGGAGAAAAACAACATCGTGATTGCCGCCAGCGAGGGTGTGCGCCGCAAGGACGGCACCTTCCTGTGTGATCTGGCAGGCGGCGACGGTGCGGTGGACGCCTTCGGCCACAAGGTCACCCTGTCCGGCACCAGCCGGTATCTGGAGGGCCTGATCCGCCATCATCTGGGCTGCAAGACCCGGGCCATCGAGCTGTCCACCCTGCAGCGGTGCGCCAGCCACCTGACCAGCCGCATCGACGTGAACGAGGCCTATCAGGTGGGCGGCATGGCGGTGCAGGCCGCCGTTCAGGGCCAGACCGGCCGGATGAGCGCGCTGGTTCGCCGTCAGGACGCTCCCTATGTGGCGGACTGCGAGACCGTGGACGTGCAGGCCGTGGCCAACAAGGAAAAGGCCATCCCCGCCAGCTGGATCGCTCCGGACGGCATGCAGGTGAACGGTTCCTTCGAGGCTTACGCCCGGCCCCTGATTCAGGGCGAGCAGATTCCCATCTATGTGAGCGGCGTACCCCTGCACACCCAGCTGTAATCAGCCTTTCCCCAAAACCACAAAACACCCCCAACCGGCCGGTCGGGGGTGTTTTTCTGTTAACTAGAAAACCACAAGCTATGCTTGTGGACGAGAAGAGCACGAGCGTTGAAACGGTAAAAAAGAACCTCCTTTT